>JAITEY010000096.1 GCA_031281815.1 Desulfovibrio sp.
GCGCACCGTCGCCGGCTCTCCTGCGTCCGTTTGCCCCTTTGCCGGGCATGGTAATTTGCTGTCGACAGCCCCTTTACCGGGCATTGACCTCGGCATAATCCTGCGTCATACTCTTCGCCGGAGCGAAACGGACGGAAACGCAGGGGCTGTTGACCTCGCCCGGCACATGGGTTATGTTTTAAGCAAAACCCCTTATTTACCCGAAATACCGGATGGAGGTGCATCGTGAGCAAGAAAATCCTTGTCGTGGACGACGAGCTCCACATCCGCATGCTGTACCGGGAGGAACTGGAGGGCGACGGGTATACGGTCGCGCTGACGGACGGTCGCACCCCGATTATGGAGGTTTTGGACAACGAGAAACCCGACTTGGTGATTCTTGACATAAAACTGGAAGGCAACCCCTTGACCGGGCTGGACATATTACAGACCATCCGGGCCGCGAACGCGACCTTACCGGTTATTCTGAGCACCTCCTACGACAGTTTTCAGAACGACCTCAAGTCCATTGCCGCCGATGCGTATGTCGTTAAATCCGTTGACCTTTCCATGCTCAAAGACGCTATCCGGCAGGTGTCGGCAAAAAAAGGCGCGTAAAGGACGCTGCCGATGCGTATCTCGTTAAATCCGTTGAAGTTTTCGCGCTCAACGACGCCGTCCGGCAAGCGCCTGCATACAAAGGCGCGTAAAGGACGCCGCCGGGCGGACGCCTATGTGCCGGGCAACCCCTTGTAACAGGACAAGTCCTGCATCGCTGCAAATCCCCCATGATCCCTGATCTTCACAACGCGCTTCAGCATTTGGCGAGGGCTTTCGTCCCGGCCGTCTTGGGCATTATGCTTCATGAGGTCGCGCACGGTTGGGCGGCATACAAAATGGGCGATCCCACGGCCAAGCGCACCGGCCGGCTGACCCTGAACCCCATAAGGCACATCGACCCCCTCGGCCTCGGCGTTTTTGTCTTCACCGCGCTGGCCGCCCCGTTCACCATAGGTTGGGCCAAACCCGTACCCATACAGCCGCGCCTGTTCCGCAATCCGCGCGCCGGGATCATCCTGGTGTCGCTGGCCGGTCCCCTGGCCAATTTTCTGGTCGCCTGCCTGTGCGCGCTGATCTTTAAGCTCGTCGTCAACCTGTTGACATCCGGCTTTTCCTGGTCGGGCGCGCTTTTTTTCATCGCCGAGTCCGCCCGCGACGGCATGTTCATCAACGTCGCCCTGGCCTGGTTCAATCTCATGCCGATTCCGCCCCTGGACGGCAGCCACATCCTGGCCGGGCTGCTGCCCGCCGCCGTTGCGCGCATGTACGTTTCCCTCGCCCGCTTCGGGATGGTCATCGTCATTCTGCTGGTGGCGGCCGGTCTTCTGCGCCGGGTGCTTGTTCCCCTGATGATCGGGAGCATCGAGTTCATCGACGCACTGTTCAACCTCGGACAACGGATGTAGTTCCGGGTCCGTCACTATACCACGGAGGCCGTACATGGCGCCCGACGCAGTCGGTATCAACAACGATGCGGAAACGCGGACTCTTTCCGGAATGCGCCCTACAGGTGCGCTGCACATCGGCCACTATTTCGGCGCCGTGAAAAATTGGCTGGAACTGCAGGAAAACATGCGCTGCTTTTTCTTTGTGGCGGATTGGCACGCCCTGACCAGCGAGTATGAGGATTCCCGGCGCATAGGCGGCTTTATCCCGGAAATGGTCAAAGACTGGCTGGCTGCCGGGCTTGACCCGGAGCGCTGCGCTGTTTTCCGCCAATCGGCCGTCAAGGAAACGGCGGAATTGTCGTTGATCCTGTCCATGCTCACCCCCGTGAGCTGGCTGGAGCGCTGCCCGACCTACAAGGAGCAGATTCAGCAACTGAGCCACAAGGATTTGGGTACCTACGGCTTTCTGGGCTACCCTGTGCTGATGACGGCCGACATCATCATGTACCGGCCGCGCTGGGTTCCGGTCGGCCAGGACCAGTTGCCGCACCTTGAGCTTTCACGCGAAATCGCCCGCCGCTTCAACAATTTTTACGGCGTCTTCTTCCCCGAGCCGGAGGCCCGCCTTACCCCCCAGCCTAAATGTCCCGGCCTGGACGGGCGCAAGATGTCCAAAAGCTACAACAACGGCATCCTGTTGAGCGAGAGCATGGCCGAGATTGGTCCGAAAATTCGGGAAATGCTCACCGATAAGGCCAGAATGCGCCGCAGCGATCCCGGCAACCCCGCACACTGTAACCTCTTCCCCTACCACGAGTTGCTGACCGACGCGGACACGCAGGCGGATATCCGCGCGGGCTGCCTCTCGGCTTCCATGGGTTGCGTGGACTGTAAGGCCCTGCTGCTCAAAAGCCTGGAACGCTTTCTCGCCCCCATGCAGGAGCGCCGCGCGCGCCTGGATGCCCGGCCGGGCCTGATTGAGGAAGTGCTCGCGGCCGGCAACGAAAAAGCCCGCGCCGAGGCCCGCAAAACCATGGAAGGCGTCCGGAAACTTATCGGTTTCTAGAACGCGGTAACGCCTGTTTTTATGCCTCCGGCGGCGGCGGTAACGGGAAATGGTTTATGCTATATGCCTCCGGCGGTCGGGGCGCTGCCCCGGACCCTCGGCCTGAGCAGGCGCAAGGCCGAACATTGAAACATTGCAATGTCGATGTATATGCCTCCGGCGGCCGGGGGAAATGATTTC
>JAITEY010000155.1 GCA_031281815.1 Desulfovibrio sp.
TAGCTATGGCTGCCTCCAGTTCAGCTTCGGAATAATGAAGAAAAAGGTTAGCTACGCCTTGCAAGTAAGTCAGCTCAGCTTGGGAAATATTTTCCTTTTCATTTTTTTCAAACCCATAGAGAAAAAAACAGCGATTCTCCCTATTGGTGGCTATGATTGTCCTGGTGCTGCCGCTTTTGCCTCTTCCCGGCAAGGCAATGCGTTTTTTATAGAGATTGCTTCCCAGGTCGGCATCAACAAGTCCGCGCGCCATTTCATTCAACGCCGTAATTAAAGCCGCATCATCCAGTTGAGTTTTCTTCATCCAGTGGGAGAATTGTCGCGTTTTCAGGACATATTTCATTTTTTCGTGTTGTCTTATGTTGATATAATACCTTGCACCATAGATGTCAAAAAATATTAGACTGTTTTTTCAATGTATTACTTATGGAGGGAGTCGGCCTGAGCCGGTGCTGGGCCAACATTTGCCTCCAATGTTCCCGGCCGGGATCGGAGCGGCGCCCGGAAACAATCGGCGTTTTCCTTAAGGTTTGACCAACGCGTCGTACAACGCGTTCCGAACGTCCAGCGTCACCTTGCCGATCATTCCTTCAAAGGCGGTATTCGTCAGCAGAACCACGGAGAGCTTGTTCTGCGGGTCGACAAACCACATCGAACCGTAGACGCCGCCCCAGGCCAGCGTGCCGTCGGCTTGCGGCGTTAAGAGCTTTGCGCGGTCGGTGACGACCGACCAGCCCAAAGCGTACGCCGAACCCGGCGCAACCGCGTCGGGCGCGGTAAAGGGTTTTTTCATCTCCCGCAGGACCTCCGGCGCGGCAACGGACGCGCCGTCGTTTCGTATCGCTTCCAAGAGGCGCAGCACATCGCCTGCCGTACTGAGCATGCCCGCGCCGCCGGAAGGAAAAGCCTCCGGGTGAAAGGCCCTGTCCGGGGAAAAATGCAGCATGAGTATCCCCATCAACACGTCCTGACCAAGCGGGCGCATGGGCAGCGGTTCCGGCAAGGCGTTGTAGTAGGGTTTCGCGGGCATGACGGCGTCCGGGGAAACGGCGAAGACGCTCGACGTGAGCCCCAGGGGTTCACAGACCAGCTCGCGCACGGCAACGTCGAGGGGCGCGCCGTAGGCGGCGGCCACAACGCCGCCCAGCACGTCCGTAGCCAGCGAATAACGCCATTGCGCGCCCGGGGTAAAGAGCAGCGGCACCGAGGCAAGGCGTTTGAGGTTTTCTTCAAGGGTCAACGGCGTGAGGTCCAGTCCGTCGGAAACGCCGGCGCGCCGGTAGGGACCGTTCGCGGCCTGAAAGAAACCGTAATCAAGTCCGGCCGTGTGGGAAAGCAGGTGGGCGACGCGTATCTCCGCTTTGCCGCCGTCGGGGAGGGGCGGAGTAAAATACGGCAGTACCTTGCTCACCGGGTCGTCCAGGGCGAGCTTGCCCCGGCTGATGAGGGCTGCGGCGGCCGTCGCCGTGAACGCCTTGGTTGTGGAAGCCAGCCGGAAAACCGTATCAAGGCGCATCGGCGTTGCGTTTTCTCTGTCGGCAAAACCGACGGCCTCGGCGTACACTGTTTTGCCGTCCAACGCAGCCATGAGCACGGCGCCGACCAGGCGGCGTTCTTGAATCGCCCTATCAAGGGCCGCATCCACTTTCGCAAAATCGTGGCTCTCGGCGGCTTCCGCAGCGCCGGCATCCGGCATCGGGAGCGCCGACGCGCAGAACAGCAGGAACAGTAACGGAACGGCAAACAGTTTGTTCTTCATCAGAATTTCCTTTTTTTCTCCTCTACACCTCCATCGGGGAAATGTCGAATGCCGGCCGCAACGCTCGGTAATTCCATATCAGATGTACCACAGCGAAAAAGACCTTCACTGTCCGTATGCACGAACGGCCTGCGCCGACAGGCCGGAGCGGGTAAATCCGTAGGCTTCGGCTTTTTTATCGGCTTCCTCCAGAGTCGCCCTCGGCAAAGAAACGGTTATTTTCACCGGCGCCATATCAAGCGACGGAGCGCGGAAAAGCTGATAATGTACGCCGTCCGGCATAGCAAGGCCGCTCTCTCTCCTTATTTCCGAGACTTTGCGCTGTACCGATTCTTTGTTTGACGGTTCGGGAATCGGTTTTTTCGCCGCTGCGAGTTCCTGCAGGAGGTCTTCCAGAATATCCGCACCGTATTCCTCACATTCTTCCAAGGAATATCCGCCTGTCACGGCACCGGGGGCATCCGGAAAATACACGGAGAAATTCCCTTCCTTTTCCGGCACGAACGCCGCGATGTAATACTTGCGCATGGTTCCCTTTCCTTCATATCAATGTAACTTCACGCCCGTTTGCTTTTCGATTTCAGCCAAGGTGCCTGCGGGGATATCTTTCGCGTGTCGCCATATCCTTGTTATCCTGCCGGCCGGCCCCACTCCCTTGACATGTTATTTTCCCTCGGTGAATATCCACCCTGCTTCTTTCAACTTTTTTATGAGTTCGTGTGCTTTCATCCGGCACCTTCTGCAACCGGCATTACATCAGCATCATTTCATGCAGGGCCGCGCCGGGGGGCACCAGGGGCGAAACCTTTTCCTCCTGCGCCGCCTCCACTTCAATGAGTACCGGACCGGGTTCGGCCAGGGCTTTTTCCAAATCCGGACGCAGGTTTTCCGGCCTGGAAATCCTGTAGCCTTTCATGCCGTAAGCGCCGGCCAACGCCGAAAAATCCGGTTGGAAATTGTCCACCGTCGCCATGTAGTTCCTGTTGTAAAACAACTCCTGCCACTGCCGGACCATGCCCAGAGAGCGGTTGTTTATCATGAGGATCTTGATCGGCAGGCGGTTTTCCATAACCGTGCCCAGTTCCTGCATATTCATCTGGAAAGAACCGTCCCCGGAGATGTTGACGACCAGACTGTCCGGCTTTGCCAGTTGCGCGCCGACGGCGGCGGGCAGGCCGAAGCCCATGGTGCCGAGCCCCCCCGACGAAAGGAAACTGCGCGGGCGCGTGTAACAGAAAAATTGCGCGCTCCACATCTGGTGCTGGCCCACGTCGGTGGTGATAATCGCGTTCCCTCCGGTCAGGCTGAACAGCGTTTCGATGACCCGCTGCGGCTTGATCGCGCCGTCGCATTCGCCGTCTTCCGCATAGACGGGGCGGTGCCGTTCCTTGAGTTCCTCCAGGTAGGCGAGCCATGCCGAACGGTCCGCCTGCCGGTCGGCGCCGTATTTGCGGGCGATGAGCGCGCGCAGGTCTTCCAGCGCGCGTTTGCAGTCGGCCACTATCGGCACCTGCACGGGGATGTTCTTGCGTATGGATGTCGGGTCTATATCGATCTGTATGATCTTCGCCTTGTTCGCGAACTTTTCTATTTCGCTGGTGGAACGGTCGGCAAAACGGGTGCCGGCCGCTATAATCACGTCGGCTTCGCCCGCCGCCCTGTTGGCCGCGGGAAACCCGTGCATGCCGATGAAGCCGAGCCGCAGGGGGTCGTCCCCCGGAAACCCCGAAAGCCCCATAAAGGTCGAAACCACGGGTATGGAAAGTTCCCGCGCGAACTGCGTGAGTATTTCCGATGCTCCGCTCGAAACTATGCCCCCGCCGATGATGAACAGCGGCTTTTCCGCCTTGTGAATCAGGTCCGCAGCGCGCTGAAGCTGCTGGATGTTCGGACTGTAATTGGGACGATAGGAGCGCATCTCCACGGTTTCCGGCCATACGAATTCGCCGGGGTCGCGCAGCACGTCGCGCGGCAGATCCACCAGAACCGGGCCGGGCCGGCCGGACCGCGCCAGAAAAAAGGCCTTGCGGATGGTATCCGTTATTTTTCCGGTGTCGTGAACCAGGAAATTATGCTTCGTACAGGGACGGGTAATGCCGAGTATGTCCACTTCCTGAAAGGCGTCGTTGCCGATAAGCCCGGTGGATACCTGCCCGGTGAGCACGACCAGCGGCGTGGAGTCGGCGCAGGCCGTGGCTATGCCGGTCACGGTGTTGGTCGCGCCGGGACCGGAGGTCACCAGGCAGACCCCCACGGACCCCGAGGCTCTGGCATAGCCGTCCGCCGCATGCACGGCGCCCTGCTCATGTCTGGCCAGAACATGGCGTATGTCCGAACGCGCAAGCTCGTCGTACACGTCGTACAATGCCCCGCCGGGAAAGCCGAATATAATGCTCACGCCTTCCCCGGCGAGCGCCTTCAACAAAATTTTCGCACCGGTCATGCCGATCATTCCTTGTATGGTTGCCGGAGCAAACAATCCGCAACCCGCGCCGCGGCAATCCCGCCCGCTGTTCCGCCCGTCGTTCCGGAAGTCTTAACGCATAGCCGCACTTTGCCGTTTTGTCAAAAAACGCCGACGGCGCTTCAGCGCCGACCGGGAGGCCCTGCGCGTATTGCGGACGGTGCTTGCCGAGTTGCCGCAAAGCGCGTAATGACGTTTTCGGGAAAGAAAATTTTGCTCTACTACGGCGAGGTGTGACATGCTGTCCGGAAAAATTCTTGCAGCGGTCGCCGCGGCGGCGACATTCTTCTTCGGAGCGGCCCTTCCGGCAACGGCCGACGTGGTTCTCTATTCCTCCAATCAACCCGAACTTCTCGACATGGTCGGCAAAGGTTTCGAGCAGGCGACAGGCATCAAGGTGACCACCGTGCGCCTGGGCACGGGCGAAGCCATGAAACGCATCGCGGCGGAAAAAGACAATCCCCTTGCGGACATCTTCTGGAGCGGCGATACGGCCGTGCTGGACGCAGCCAAAGAGAATTTCGCGCCCTATGCTTCCCCCGAAGCGCAAAACCTCCCTCCCGGCTGCATCGACCCTGAGAAACGCTGGACCGCAAGCAATACCCACCTCATGGTCCTGATGGTCAACACCAAACTGGTCAAGCCGGCGGACATGCCCGAAAGCTGGAGCGATATTCTCGACCCGAAATGGAAAGACAAGGTCGTCATGGCCGACCCGGCCAAATCCGGCTCGGCGTATTCCCAGATTTTCGGCGTTTATCAACTCTACGGACTGGACGGGCTGACCAAACTGGCGAACAATGCCCGCATCCTCGACAGTTCCAGCCTGGTCTACAAAGGCACGGCGGAAGGCGAGTTCTCCGTCGGCATCACCATGGAATACGCGGCGTACCGTTATATCGCCGGCGGCTCGGATGCGGTGAAAATCGTGTATCCGTCCGACGGGGCGATTTCCGCCCCGGAAGGCGCCGCCCTCGTCGCCGGCGGGGCGCACGCGCAGGACGCCCGCGCCTTTTTCGATTACCTGCTCTCCAAACGGACGGTTTCGGAAATCTACCGCAAATTCTACCGCAGACCCGCGCGCACCGACGCCGACGACGTGGAAGGACTGCCTTCCGTCAAGACCTTGAAAATTGTAGAAAACAACCCGGCCGAGGCCAACCTCATGCAGAAGGAACTGCTCGGCAAATGGCGCGCCGTGGTGCTGAACAAATAACGCGCAAAACGCAAGCCCCGGCATGACGCACGGCCCCCGTCAACACTCACAATGCAAGCCCCGGCATGACCCATGGCTTCCATAACCCTTGAAGGGTATTACTCCGTTATCCCCTCCTTCCCGTTTCTCCCTGTAAAATCAAGTAAAAAGCGAAATCATCGCGGGGAAATCTTCCAGGGAATAAGCGGGGAAGGAGCAGAAGTGCTTCCTCTCCGAAAAAAACAACAGGCTTGACTTTGTAACGTAACTCGTTACACTTAGTCTGACCATGATAAAGGGCTTCGAGCACAAGGGCCTTGAGTCGTTTTTTTATGAAGGCACGGCAAAAGGCATTCAGGCGCAACATGCCGACAGGCTGCGGCTTCGGCTTGACCGTCTGGACGCCGCCGGAGCGGTACAAGATATGAATGTGTCCGGGTATGACCTTCACCAGCTTAAAGGTAAGCTCAAGGGTCACTGGTCAGTCAAAGTCTCCGGTAATTGGCGTCTGACTTTCCGTTTTGAGGACGGCAACGCCTATGTTGTCAACTATCAGGATTATCACTGAAGGAGAGGCCATGCAGCGCAAAATTACCCGTAAGCGTACACATCCTGGAGAGCTTATCCGCGAAGACTATATGAAGCCGCTGAAGCTCACGGTTACATCATTGGCGGAAAATCTTGGAGTTTCCCGTAAGACACTCTCCTCCATTATCAATGAGCGGGCCGGAGTAACTCCGGATATGGCGTTGCGCCTGTCCCGCGCTTTCTGCACTACACCGGAGCTGTGGCTGAACATGCAAAGAGGGTACGATCTCTGGATAGCAGAAAATAAAAGCGCTGAATGGCAGAGCGTAGTGCCGCTGTATACTCCTTCCGCTTTAGCACAGGAACACGCATAGACCACAAATTTCCCCGGCTAGGCGCGGAGTAATTAACCACGCTGAACGGCTGACCATGCAGCTTGCCGGGGAATACAATTCATGGTGAACCTACATGGAAGGTACGAACATAGCGCGCGAGTAGATTACCGGCAAAGAGATTATGGACGGAGGCATAGCGGCTGTTGCCCTTGGGAAAGCCTGCTTTGATGGAACATTGACAGCGTATGTGCCAGAAGTGTTGAAAAAGATATATGAATTTAGCAAGGTTCAGCGTGTACCAAAATATCCTCCTCCGGGCATTGACGCATTACAATATGTCCGGACTGGGGAAAAGGTACGATGGGACTGGGAATTTATACTTGGTGTTAAGCCGTTAAAAATATTGCTATTGAAAATTGAGAAATCACTTGGTGAATGTTTTGCAGTATAGCGAATATGCCGTCACAGTTTGGTAGACGGCAGCCCATTTTGCCTTGATTTTCCAGCTGGATCAGGGCCGTCACTTGATGGGGAATGCGGTGGGGAGAAGCAAAGTGAGAAAAACGGTGAATCTCAGAATCTCTAACTCTCCCAAACAATTTCTGAACAATCATACAGTATTGTTTTATGGCTTCCATAACCCTTGACGGTCTGGTCAAGCGCTTCGGCGCGCTGACCGTTGTCGACCGTATCAGCCTGGACATTGAGGACGGGGAGTTCTTCACCCTGCTCGGACCGAGCGGTTGCGGCAAAACAACCCTGCTGCGCATGCTCGCCGGGTTCGTCGCCCCGGACGAGGGCGACATACGCTTCGCGGGTAAATCCATCGTCGCCGTCCCGCCCTATCGCCGGGAAACAGGCATGGTTTTCCAGAATTACGCCCTGTTTCCGCACATGACCGTCTTCGAAAACGTCGCATACGGCCTCAAAGCCCGCAAACGCCCGGCACCGGAGATACGGGCAAAGGTCGATGAAATGCTCGCGGGCGTGCGTCTCGACGGATTCGGCGAGCGCCGGCCCAGGCAGCTTTCCGGCGGCCAGCAGCAGCGCGTGGCCCTGGCCCGCGCCTTGGTCGTACGCCCGAAAGTGCTGCTCATGGACGAACCGCTCTCCAACCTGGACGCCCGGCTGCGCGTCGACATGCGCGAAGAAATTCGGAGCATACAGAAAGAATTCGGCATCACGACGGTCTACGTCACCCACGACCAGGAAGAAGCCATGGCCGTTTCCGACCGCATCGCCGTGCTTGCCGAAGGACGCCTGCGGCAGGCGGGAAGCCCCCGGGATGTTTATATGCACCCTGCGGACGCCTTTACGGCCGAATTCATGGGCGACTGCGTCATGCTCGACGTCACCGCCGAACCCTCGGGACCGGCGGAGAACTCCGGCGGCACATACGCCCCCCCTGCCGGCCTTGCCGGTTTCATCAAAGACATGCCCCTTGTGCTGGACATCGGCGCATGCCCGGCGCCGCCGTTCACCCTCATGCTGCGCCCGGACTGGATTGAAACGGCCGGCGGCAGGGATTGCCCCAACCGCTTTACGGGCATCGTGAAAGAGAGCATTTTTGCCGGCGCGCATGTTCTGTACCGCGTGCAGGCCTTGGGCCGGACAATGCGGGTGAAGACGCCTGCGCCCGCAGACGGGGAACTGCGCCGGCCGGGCGAGAGTCTGGAGTTTTGTTTCGCGCCGGATCGCCCGGTGCTGCTCGGGTGACGACGCCGTGGGCTTGCCGCGTTCCCTGTTTTCCTCCTGGAACTGCATTTTCGCGGCTGCGCTGGTCGTTCTCGTCCTGCTCGTCGTGTACCCTATGTTCTCCATTTTCGCGGCGAGTTTCGCCGACCCCGAAGCCGGTTCCCCGACCCTGGACAACTATATCAGGGTGTTCCGGACGCCCTTTTACCTGCGCTGCCTGGGCAACAGCCTGCTGATGAGCGTCGCGGCCACGGCGTGCAGCGTGGCTGTGGGGGTTCCTTTCGCTTTTTTTCTCACCCGTTTCCGCCTGCCCTGCGCCGACCTGCTGCGCACCTTGGGCGCCCTGCCGCTCATCCTGCCGACCTTCATAGGGGCCGAGGCTTGGCTGTTGATGCTCGGACGCAGCGGGTTCATCACCCGTTTTCTGGAAGGGCCGGGCGTGCATTTCCCCGGTATCGCGGGCATGCACGGGATAATCCTGGTGTTTACCCTGCAATTCTTTCCCTTTGTCTTTCTTACGGTCTCGGCGGCCATAAATTCCGTGGACCGTTCCCTTGAGGAGTCGGCCCGCAACCTGGGCGCAGGCACATTGACGGTACTGCGCACGATTACCTTCCCGGTCATCGCGCCTTCCATAGCGGCGGGCGGTCTGCTTGTCTTCTGCATGTCCATTGAAAACTTCGGGGTGCCGACGATTATCGGCGGAGGCGTCAAGGTTCTGGCCGAGCAGGCGTACAGCGAGTTCATCAATGAACTGGGGGGCAATCCCTCCATGGCGGGCGCCCTGAGTTCCGTGCTGGTCGTTATAACCTTGGCGCTCACCGTGCTGCAGAAATTCGTGATAGAACGCAAAAGTTACGCCACGTCCGCGCTGCGCCCGCCGGAAATCATCAGGCTGCCGGCCCTGCCGACCTTTGCCGCGACGGCGTATTGCGCGCTTGTGCTCTTTCTGGCCCTCGCCCCGTTCATGGTAGTGCTCGTCGCGGCGGTGACCGAATCCAGGGGACCGGTCATGTACTACGGCAGCTTCAGCCTGGATAATCTCAAAAACGCGCTGCAGGTCGCCCCCCGGCCCATATTCAACTCTTTTTTCCTCTCCACGACCGCCTCACTGATAGGCATGGTCTTCGGCATGGCTGTCAGTTACCTCATCGTGCGCAAAAAAGGCATGGCGGGTTATGTGCTCGACCTGGCAATGATGCTGCCCCTGGTAATTGCCGGGTCCGTGCTGGGCATCGCCCTCGCGGCGACCTACAACCGGGGACCTCTGGCCCTGACAGGCACCTGGGTCATCCTGGTGCTGGCCTATTTTGTGCGCAAGACGCCGTTCGCGGTCAAAAGCGCCTCGGCCCTGCTGCAACAGGTGGACGCGTCGGTCGAGGAAGCCTCCGTCAACCTGGGCGTGCCGCCCCTGGTGTCCTTTCTCAAGGTCGTCGTGCCGGACATGCTGCCCGGCATCGTGGCCGGAACCATCATCATGTGGGTCACAACCCTCGCCGAACTCAGTTCTACGGTGGTCCTGTATTACGGCCCGTGGGCCACTATGACCATCCAGATTTTCCAGTACATAGGCAGCGGTGATTTCGGCCCGGCCTCGGCTTACGGCGCCGTGCTGATCTGCAGCGTGCTGCTGCCCCTTTTCCTGCTGAACAAGTTCCTCGGCAAGGGCGCCGTGCCTGTGGGGAGTACCTGATTTTGCCGGGCCGGCACGCCGGAGAAAAATCAACATGAGAGCCCGTTAACGTTAACAGCACATTCACGATGAGGGGGTCCGGTGGAAATCATACCCCCGGCAGGGTCCGGGACAGAGTCCCGGCGGGGTTCGGGGCGGAGCCCCGGCGGGGTTCGGGGCGGAGCCCCGGCAGGGTTCGGGGCGGAGCCCCGGCAGGGTTCGGGGCGGAGTCCCGTTAATCAGCGCTTCCCTGATGTTCGGCTTTGCGCCTGCTCAGGCCGACGCCGGAGGCGTACAAAATCAATATTAATCGGCTCAGGGATGCCCGAATGAACCGCTCTGAAAGAACTATTTTCGCGCGCCTCAACATGGGAGCATTCCTCAGTTTCCTGGTCGTGGGCCTGCCTCTGCCCGTGCTTCCGCTGTACGTGCACGACACGCTGGGCTACGGCGCGGTTGTCGTCGGGGCTTGCGTAGGCACGCATTTTCTCGCCGCCGTGCTCTTCCGCGCCCGCGCGGGCCGTCTGGCGGACACGTGGGGAGCACGGCATACCGTGCATGCCGGCTTTCTTCTTATGGGTTGCTCGGGATTGCCGTATATCCTGGTCGCCTGGAACCTGTGCCCGGAAATTCTCAAACTCCCCCTGATTATCGCAAGCCGCTGCAGCCTCGGCATAGGCCACAGCATGGTCGGCACCGGGTCCATCGCCTGGGGTCTGGGGCTGCTCGGCCCGCCTCACGCCGCCGCCGTCGTGGCCTGGAGCGGCGTGGCCATGTACGCGGGCATCGGCTTCGGTTCCCCCATCGGCCTTGTCCTTTGGAACGCCGCCGGCCCGGCCCTGCTCGGACTCGCCTGCTGCCTGCTGCCGGCCCTGTCCGCCCTGTCCGTCCGCCCCATGCGTGAAATACCCGTGCTGCGGCAGGCCGAAGGCACAACAACAGCGGGCATACTCCGGCAGGTCGCCTGCTCCGGCGTCTGTCTGGCCCTGAACGGCGTCGGCAACTCCGTGGTCAGCGCCTTCATCAGCCTGTATTTTGCCTCCATGGACTGGGACCACGCCGCGTTCGCCCTGAGTTGCTTCGGCTTCTCCTTTGTCGCCGGACGCATTTTCTGCGGAGGCTTCCGCACCGCAAAGGCGGAACACAGGGCCGCCGCGTGCGCTTTCGCCTTGGAACTGGTCGGGTTGACCATGACGGCCGCATTGCCCTTCCCCGTTGCGTCCGCTATCGGCGTTTCCCTGGTCGGCTTCGGCTGTTCCCTGGTCTTTCCCGCCCTGGCCGTGGCCCTGCTGCGCCGCCTGCCCAACGAGGTGCGCGGCACGGCCCTCGGCTGCTTTACCGCCTTTCAGGATATTTCCTACGCCGCCACAGGTCCCCTGACAGGATTGCTGGTCCCCGGTTTCGGCTATGCCTCGGTCTTTTACGCGGCCGCCGCCTGCGCGGCCCTAGGCTTCGTCCTCGTGGCGACAGGATTTGACAGGCGCTGAATACGTATACCCCCGGAGAAAACGATGGTCGGCAGCGTAAGAAACGTAAAGAAACTACCGGATGTTGTGGAACTTGCGCAAGATTTGGTACGCTTTTCCACCGTTTTAGGTGAAAATGAACGAACGGTTCTGGAGTACCTCGCAGGTCCGCTGGAAGATGCGGGTTTTGCCTGCTCTTTCGACGCCTATGATGAGCACAGCCCGCAGAGGGCGTCGCTCATAGCCCGCCTGCGCCCGGAAGACGACGTTCCTTCACTGTACCTGGGAGGGCACATTGACACCGTGCCTTTCGGCAACGCCGCTTGGCGGTATGACCCGTTGGGGGGCGTCGTTGAAGACGGGCGTCTTTACGGCCGCGGGGCCTGCGATATGAAGGGCGGCGTAGCCGCTCTGGTCCGCGCCGCCCTCGACTTTGCCCTTGAAAGTCGGGAAAACGGGCGGAAACGCGACCTTGTGCTGCACATTTACGGCGGCGAGGAAGGCGGCTGCTTCGGGTCGCGCCGGGCGGCGCAACGCCCGGAACTGTTCGGCAAGCCCGGCGCGGGCATCGTCGCCGAACCGAGTTCCCTCATGCCCCTGTCCGGGCACAAGGGCGCGCTGTGGCTGACCCTGCGCACAACAGGACGCACCGCGCACGCCTCCATGCCCGACAAGGGCGACAACGCCCTGCTCTCCATGCTGCGCGCTGCGGCGCGTCTCGCGAACTTTCACCCCGACGCCCCGCACAACCTGCTGGGCGACGCCACCGCCGCGCTGACCTCCCTGCATTCCGGCCTGAATTCCAATTCCATCCCGGACAAGGCCGAGCTGACGCTGGATATGCGCACGGTGCCGGGAGCAGCCCACGCCGACCTTGTACGCCGCGTTGCGGAAACAGCCGGACCCGATGTCCGCATTGAAGTGGTCTACGACGCCCCCGCCGTCTGGACGGACCCGGACTTGCCGTGGAGTGTGCGCGTGCGGGAACTGACCTGCGCGATTACCGGCGACGCTCCCGCAGTGCGCTGCGCGAACTTTTTCACGGACGCCGCCTCGGTCCGCGCCGTTTTCCCGGATCTCCCGCTCTGCATTCTGGGTCCCGGCGATCCGGCTCTGGCCCATGCGACGGATGAATTTTGTCCTGTGGAACAGATACGCGCTGCCCGGCGCATCTACGCCGCGCTTATCACGGATTGGTATGCGGAGCGCGGATGAACGCCGCGGTATGCCATGCATCCATCAAGGCCCGCACATGCCGGGCAACGGCCCCGGCCAACGGCGGAGGAACGGCATTGCCGATTTGTCCGGCGATTTCGACCTTGGTGCCGCTGAACTGAAAATCGTCGGGAAAACCCATCAGGCGGGCCGCTTCCCGGTGCGTTATAGGGCGGTGCTGGTCAGGGTGCAGATAGCGCCCCTTTTCCGGCTTAAAGAATTCTGTCCGAATGGTCACAGAGGGCCTGTTCCACCACAGGCGACCGAACAGGTCTGTTCCCCCGCCGGTCTTGCGTATCCAACACTCCGGCGTCAATTCGGGCGCGTTCTTTTGCAGGTCGAAGCGATTACCGCCGGGAGGCACGGCCTGATATCTTTGCAGACTTTTTTCTGTTGGTGTCCGGCCGAAGTGTAAATTCAACGGCGGCGGCACGTCTCGCACTTCAATTCCATGAGGTGTCGGCAAGTCGGCAATGGCATCCTGTACTGTACGCCAGGAGAGGAGGTGTTGATTTCCGTTCCCGTTGCCCTGTGAATGTGTTTTCTCAGGAGGAAAAGGCACAGAGAAGCCGAATTCTTTTTTCCAACCAAGAATAAAGGCCCGGATGCGCGTTTGCGGAGCGCCGTAATCGGCTGCGTTCAGCAGCGAACCGGTAGTATAAAAGCCGAGCTCATCGGCTCGAAGTGTGACGGCGTTGTACTCCGGTGAATTGAGAAGTCCTTGTACGTTCTCAATCACAAAAACCGATGCTCCGCAGTTCTTTACCATATCCATATAGGGCTGCCACAGGGCACGACGTGCGTCACCCGCACGTCCTTTATTCAAAAGGCTGAAACCTTGGCAGGGTGGTCCGCCTATGACAATATCCGCTTTCGGGACGGCATGTTTGCCGTCGGCCCACTCCTCAATATCCCCGCAAACAGCATGGGGCCCGAAGTTCAAGGCATAGGAAGCCGTTGCCGCCTTGTCACGGTCAACGGCAAAGACGCTCTCGAACCCGCCGCCGAAACGCGGGTCTGAAAAGCCCAGAGTCATGCCTCCACAGCCGGAAAAAACATCAAGAAGTGTATACATGGCGGCTGCAGGCGGCCTCAATGCTTTGCGGCATGCAACATAAGCGCTTTCGGCCGATAATGCGGAATGACTCAGAGTTCTTCCAGCAGTTCGTCCGGGAGTTCGAAATTGGCGTGCACCTGCTGGACGTCTTCGTTGTCTTCCAAGGCTTCCACGAGGCGCAGAACTTTGCGTCCGGTGTCAGCGTCCACGTCGACGCTGTTCTGCGGCAGCGCGGCGATTTCCGCGTTCCGCACGGCGATACCCGCCTCTTCAAAGGCCCGGCACAGGGCATCGAAGTCGCCGGGGGCACAGTGCAGTTCCCAACAGTCATCTTCGTCCAGCAGGTCTTCGGCGCCGTTTTCCAGGCCGATTTCCATGAGATGCTCTTCGCTTCCGGCTGTCTTGTCGAAGGTCAGCACGCCTTTTTTGGCGAACATCCAGGCAACGGAGCCGGCATCGCCCAAGGTGCCGCCGTGCTTGGTGAAAATGTGCCGCACGTCGGCCACGGTGCGGTTGCGGTTGTCGGTCGCGGTTTCAACCAGCACGGCGACGCCGCCGGGGCCGTAACCCTCATAGACGATTTCGACGAAATCCCCGCCGGCTTCCTCGCCCGTACCTTTACGGATTGCCGAATCTATGCGGTCCTTGGGCAGGCTCACGCTTTTGGCAAAGGCTACGGCCGAACGCAGGCGCGGATTGAAAGCCGGGTTGCCGCCGCCTCTGGCGGCTATGATGATTTCTTTGGCGGCGCGCGTGAAATCCTTGCTGCGCTTGGCGTCCTGCCTGCCTTTCCGATGCTGGATGTTCTTCCATTTGCTGTGCCCGGACATGATTCCTCCGTATTGCCGCGCTGTATCAGGTGACGGTCAGGCGCAGAAAGCGCTTTTTGCCCAGTTTGATGCGATAGTCTCCTTTGCCCAGAGGGGTTGCGCCGTCAAGACGGACCTCGCCGTTCACATGCAGGGCCTTCTGCGCGATGAGCCGTCTTGCCTCGCTGCGGGACGGCGTCAGGCCCGACGCTGCCAAAAAGGCCGCGGGCGACGAGTCCTCACCTTCGGCGCAACAGTATTCCGGGGTATCGTCAGGGTAGCAGCCTTCGGCGAACACGGCGTTGAACCCGGCCCGGGCTTCCTCCGCCGCGGCCGTTCCGTGGTACAGGGCGGTGAGTTCCAGAGCCAGTTCTTCCTTGACTTCTTTGGGATGACGCGTCCCCTGTTCCACATTCCGGCGCAGGACGGCGATCTCATCCAGAGATTTGCTTGAAAGCAACTCGAAGTAGCGCCACATGAGCGTATCGGACACGGACATGGTTTTGCCGAAAATCTGCGCGGCCGGCTCGTCGATGCCGATGTAGTTGCCCAAGGATTTCGACATCTTGCGCTCGCCGTCCAGCCCCTCCAGCAGAGGCATGGTCAGTACGCATTGCGGCTCTTCGCCGTACTGTCCCTGCAGATGCCGGCCGACAAGCAGATTGAATTTCTGGTCCGTGCCGCCCAGTTCCACATCGCTTTTCAGCATGACGGAATCATAGCCCTGGGCCAGTGGGTAGAGAAATTCGTGTATGGAGATGGGCTGCCCGTTCCTGTAGCGTTTGTCGAAATCGTCGCGTTCCAGCATTCTGGCCACTGTGTAATGCGAGGCCAGACGGATGAAGCCCGCGGCGTCCAGAGCCCCCAGCCATGCGGAATTGAAGGCGACTTCGGTTTTCTCCGGGTCCAGGATCTTGAAAACCTGCTTTTTGTAGGTTTCCGCATTGGCCCTGACCTGTTCTTCGCTCAAGGGAGGGCGGGTATCGCTGCGCCCGGACGGGTCGCCTATGCGGCCGGTGAAATCGCCTATGAGAAAAATCACCTTGTGCCCGAGTTCCTGAAAATGTCGCATCTTGCGGATGACCACTGTATGGCCGAGGTGCAGGTCGGGGGCCGTGGGATCAAAGCCCACCTTGACGCGCAGGGGGACGCCGCGCGCAAGCTTTTTCCGCAGCCCGTCCTCTTCGATAAGTTCGGCGCAGCCGCGTTTGATCAGGGCCAGTTGCGCATCCACGTCAGGCGTCATTGTCTTTCCCCATCTTGAAGTCCACCTTGATTTTGTACATGCGCTCGGCCGGGAAACGCGCGATTGCGATGCCCGTTCTGCGCGTCAGTCCGTCGAGCACCTCGTCCAGAGCCTCCGGGGAGGGGGCCGTGCAGGTAAACCAGACGTTGTACGTGTGCCGGCGCAGGTAGTTGTGCGTGACGCCCGCCTGGGCGTTCACTTCTTGCGTAAAGGTTCGCAGCATGTCGGGCGGCACTTTTGCCGCGCACAGGGCGCCGACGTATCCGAGCCTGCCGGAGTCGAAGACGGCGCCGAGGCGGCGGATCAGGCCGCGTTCCCTGAGCGCGCGCACGCGGCGGAACGCCTCCTCTTCCCCCATGCCGCAACGCTCGCCTATAACGGCATAAGGCCGGGACGCAAGAGGAAAATCCGTCTGAATGACGTCGAGGATGCGGCAATCGGCGTCATCCAAAGGAACGTCGGGAATGCGGCAATCCGCGCCCTCCTCCGAACCGCAATCCGCATTGTCGGGATTGTCCGGCAAACCTTGCCCTGTGCGCGTGTCCTCGAGAGGGGTTTGCCGGGCGGGGTGCGGGAACGCCGCGCCGTCGGCTTCTTTCAGAGGAACGGACATTACAGGCTCCCGTGCGCGCAGGGGCGGGCTTCAGTCTCGGCCGGCCGCGCGGGTTGCCAGACGCAGAGCGGTTCCTCGGCCAGATGATCCCCGGTCAGGCTGTACGCCCTCGCCCGGCAGCCGCCGCAGACCCGGTGATATTCGCAGCGTCCGCATTTCCCCTTGTAACGGCCCCGGTCGCGGAATTCCAGAAAATGTTCCGAGGAGCGCCAGAGTTCCGGAAACGCCGTGACGCGGACGTTGCCGCAGTCCAGTTCCAGGTAACCGCAAGGCTGCACCTGCCCGGTGTGGCTGATGAAACAGAAGCCGGTCCCGCCCAGACATCCTCTGCTGACGGCGTCCATGCCGAAGCCTGCGAAGTCGACCTTCAGTCCTTCGGCATGCGCCCTTTGGCGCAGGATGCGGTAATAGTGCGGGGCGCACGTCGCTTTGAGGCTCATGCCCGCGCTCTTGCGGAAATCATAAAACCAGTTGAGCGTTTCCTCATATTCGGCGGCGGATATCACTTCTTCGCCCAACTGCGCGGCCCGGCCCATGGGGACCAGAAGGAAAATGTGCCAGGCGGCCGCGCCCAGCGAACGCGCAAGCGCGAAGATGTCCCGGAAGGAACGCAGGTTGCTTTTGGTGACCGTGCTGTTTATCTGGAATTCGACGCCGTGCGCTTTCAGGTTTTCGATGCCGCGCAGGGCGGCGTCGAAAGCGCCGGGCACGCCGCGCAGGGCGTCGTGGCTTGCGGCGTCCGCGCCGTCAAGGGAAACGGAACAGCGCGCGATGCCGCTCGCGCGGATGTTCCGGGCGGCTTCGGCATCGACCAGTGTGCCGTTGGGGGCCATGACGCAACGCAGTCCCACGGCGCGGGCATGTTCCGCCAGTTCACAGACGGCGGCCCGCAGCAGCGGCTCGCCGCCCGTCAGAATGATGATGGGTTCGCCGCATTCCGTAAAGCTTTCGATAAGTTTCTGGGCTTCTTCCGTTGAGAGTTCGCCGGGATACGCTTCGGGATGGGCTTCCGCGCGGCAGTGCCGGCAGGCCAGATTGCAGGAGCGGGTGATTTCCCAGGCCACAAGGCGCAAGGGAGGCGCGTCGTTGCCCGGACCGTGTCCGGGCCGCGCGGTGTGTGCTGTCACGGGGTGCGCACCGTGTCCCTGCCGTGCCGGGTGCGCGGCTGCGGAATGCGTGCCGTGCCCGTGTTGCGCGGCCGTCGGCGTCGCATGGGTGTCGTCGGCGGGGATGGGGCGTGCGGTCACAGGAGGCCCTGCCGCAGGAGGTCGCGGGTGAAATAGCTGATGACGAGGTCGGCGCCGGCCCGGCGTATGCCGACAAGCGATTCCAGGGCGGCGGCATTTTCGTCGATGCGTCCGAGTTCCCCTGCGGATTTGATGAGCGTGTATTCCCCGCTCACCTGGTAGGCGGCCAGGGGCGCGTCGAAGGTATCGCGCGCTTCGCGGATCACGTCCAAAAAGGGTCCGGCCGGTTTGACCATGATGATGTCCGCGCCTTCTTCCAGGTCGGCCGCGATTTCACGCAGGGCTTCGCGCCGGTTGGCCGGGTCCATCTGGTAGCTTTTGCGGTCGCCGAAGCGCGGGGCGGAGCCGGCGGCTTCCCGAAAGGGCCCGTAGTATGCGGAAGCGTACTTGGCCGCGTAGGACATGACGGGCAGGGAGGCGAAGCCGTTTTCGTCGAGGGCGGTGCGGATGACGCCGATGCGGCCGTCCATCATGTCGGAAGGGGCGACCATGTCCGCCCCCGCCTCGGCGTGGGAGAGGGCGGTGCGGGCCAGGAGTTCCAGAGAGGGATCGTTGAGTACAGAGCCGTTGTCGTCTACCAGCCCGCAGTGTCCGTGGTCGGTGTATTCGCAGAGGCAGACGTCGGTGACGACAAAGAGGTCGGGGAGCGTATCTTTCAGCAGTTTGACGGCTTGCTGAACGATGCCGGAGGCGGCGTAGGCCCCGCCGCCGGCGGCGTCTTTTTTTTGCGGGATGCCGAAGAGCAGGCAGGAACGGACCCCCAGACCCGCGTCCGCGGCCGCCGCCGCGGCCAAACCGCGCAGGGAGTAACGGAACTGTCCCGGCATGGCGGCTATGGGAGTTTTTTCCGGCGCGTCCGCGCCTTCCTGAACGAAGTACGGCATAATCAACTGCGAGGGATGCAGGCGCGTTTCACGCGTCATTTCCCGCAGGACGGCCGTGCCGCGCAGTCTTCTGCCCCTGTGAAACATGGTGTCTCCCTCCGGCTCCTTCATTTGCGGATACACACGATGCCCCGGGCCGGCTGCCCCGCACTCCGACGTCGATTTGCCGCATTGCCGTTACGGGCTCATCAAAACTCGCGTATTACGGCGTCATAGCAGACCCGGCCCGCTACGTCCACTGTGCGGACAGGCGTTTGCCGGCGCAGGAGGATAAGGACCCGTCCGAACGTGCGCAAGTCGACATTCCTTTCAGATGAGGGGAATCGCCTGAGCCCGCCGTGAACGACGGCAGAAAAAATACTTGACTCCGGGGCCGGACAGTATAAGTACATGCCGAACGAGCGGCCCGGCCGGGAACGGTCCCCGTCCCGCCGCCGGGAGATGATGATGGATTTGTCCGCCTCTCAGCCCGCCGCCATGCCCACGCCGTCGGGCTCCACGCGGGGCGCCTCACCCGCGCAACTGAAAACCGCTGCCTATGAAAAGACCGTAGCGGAGTTCCTGCGCAAGGAGCAGGGGTATTTTACGCTGATGACGGACGACCTGTCCTTTATCAAGCTTTTTCGCGCCGTAGTGGTCGGCAGGCTGGGTTTTGCCGCGGACAACGCCTTCCTCACCCTGCCGAACACCGAGAAACTCTTCAAAATCATCAAAGAGCGCGACGCCGGCGGGTTCCGGACTTTTGTCGTTATCGAACGGCTGTTCCGCGGCCGCGACATGACGCCCAGGATCCGGGAGATCAAGGAAAGCTTCCCCAAGTCGCCCGTGCTGGTGCTGACGACGGGTATGGAGCGTGACCGCATCGTCTACCTGCACGAAGTCGGGGCGGACAATTTTATCGCCCGGCCCGTGTCTTCCGACACCATTGTGGAAAAGGCGGCCTTTACTCTGAAGCCGCAGACCGAGTTGGGACAGGCCATCGACACAGCCAAAAATTTTCTGGAGGCGGGCGAGCCGGAAAAAGCCCGGCTGGCGGCGAACCGCATCCTGGAACTCAAGCCGGGCAGCGCTGCAGGGCTGATGGTGCTGGGCGACGCGGAAACGGCGCTGGGCAACACGGAGGCGGCGAAACAGGCGTTCATGCAGGCGGCGGAAGGCGCGGGACTGTATCTTGAACCTCTGCGCAAACTGGCTGGGCTGGCCGAATCCACAGGCGCTCTCGAAGAATGCCTCAGCTACCTTGAGCAGCTTGACGCCCTTTCCCCTTTGAATCTGGAACGCAAGATCGGCATGGGCGAACTCAACCTGCAACTCGGCCGTAACGAGCAGGCCCAGGTGCTCTTTGAATACGTCGTCGACCAAGCCGCCAAGGAAGCCATGGACATTATGGTGTCCATGGCCGAACGCATCGCTTCCATTTACGCAGCCAAAGACCCGGAGCGCTCGGAACTGTTTCTGCGCAAGGCCCTTGCCGTGAAACAGGAAGTCTACACCATGGAAGACCTGCGCATTTTCAACCAACTCGGCATCAACCTGCGCAGACAGGGCAAATGGCGGGAGGCTGTCACGGAATACAGGCGCGCCATGCAGATAGCTCCCGAGGACGCAGGCCTGCACTACAACCTGGGCATGGCCTACGCGCAAGGCGAGCAGATGGCCGACGCCGGCCGTTGCGTGGAAAAGACTTTGGCGCTCAATGCGCGCTTCGCCGACACCTCGGATACCGTGGCCTTCAATATGGGGTATGTGCTTCTGAAAAACGGGCGGAAAGGCAAGGCCAGAGAATGCTTTGAAACAGCCCGGCGTCTCAATCCGGCCAACGAGGCGGCCGTCAAGGCCCTGGCCGACCCGGTCTTTGCCTGAGGCAACGCAATCAGTCCGGGTCGACGTCGGCGTACAGAATCTTCAGGCAGGCGTCGGCAAGGGCCGTCAGGCTGGAAACGGCGTTTTCCGCGGGCAGCCCGGAGGCGTCGTAGGCCAGGGGCAGTTCGGTACAGGCCGTCAGCAACGGGAGATACTTTTCCCGCAGCAGGGAGTCGGCAACATCCCGCAACAGGGCCGCGGCCGCGGCCGTATCGCCGGCCTTGACCAGTTCCACGCAGTGTTGCACGCGCTCCTGCCGTTCCGCCCCGACGGTATGCAGGGCATAGCCCGCGCGGCGCGCGTAGTCCGCGTACAGACCGCTGCGCTCCACCCCCGTGGTGGCCAGCAGCCATGCCCCGTCGGAATTTTTTTCACGCGCGGCGGCCAGACTTGCCTGCACGATGTGCACGAGGGGCGCCCCGAGCGTGTCGGCGAACCGGTCGATAAAGGCATGCGCCGTGTTGCAGGGGCAGGCCAGGATATCCGCTCCCCAGGCCAGCAGCGTTTGCATGCCGGCCTTCAGGCGCGCTTCAGGGTCCGGCCCTGTCCCGACCAGCGCCGCCGTGCGGTCGGGTACGCGGCTGTCGGACAGCAGGTAGACGACGGGGTGTTCCCGGTCCTTGCGCGCCGGGGCGCGCGCGGCCAGCAGGCGCATGAATTCCGCCGACGCCGCGGGCCCCATGCCGCCCAGCACACCCAACACCTTACGGGGAGACGCAGTCATGGTTCACTCCACATCTTATCCCGTCCGCCGAACGATGCCGCCCCTGCGGACAGGGAGTCGACCTGCATGTTGCCTCCCCGAAGGGAAGGATGCCCGCAACGGTATGCCCGGCTTTGCCGGTCGTCAAGCGGCAATCTCTCTGACCGGAGAGACTGCGGGCCGTACAGGGATGGCCGGCGGATGCCCGCTTGTACCGCGGAACAGGAAGCGGGCGGTGTGCTCGGCGCCGGCGCGGGCTCTCGCCCTGCTCCTCCTTGCGTTCCTTGTCTGCGCCCCGGCCGGTTGCTCTCTGCGCGGCAGCGGGCAGGAGCCTACCATGGCTCCCGGCGGGGTGAGCGTGCCCAAGGGGGCGCGCGGCACCAAACCGTACACGGTCGCCGGCAAGACCTATTATCCCATGCTTTCCTCGCACGGTTTCCGCGAGGAAGGCATCGCCTCCTGGTACGGCCCTGATTTTCACGGGAAACAGACGGCCAACGGCGAAAAATACGATATGTACGGCATGACGGCGGCCCACAAACTGCTGCCTTTCGGCACCAAGGTGCTGGTCACCAACAAGGAAAACGGGAAATCCGCGGTGGTGCGCATCAACGACCGCGGCCCTTTTGTAGGCAACCGCGTCATAGACCTCACGCGCACAGCGGCGGAACGCATAGGCATGATTGCCAAGGGCACGGCGCCGGTCATTCTGCAGACGCAGGGGCAGGTGCCCGGACTCAAGGACGGCGATCTGGGCGGGAACTTTTACGTGCAGGTCGGGGCCTTTGCCAACAAGTCCAACGCCGAGCGCCTGGCCGGCAGGCTGAGACAAGGCGGACTCGGAGCGCGCACGGTCTACGCCGAAAATGTCGGGCTGTTCCGTGTTCAGGCCGGGCCCTATTCCGGTCTGAACCGCGCCGAACAGGCATCGGATTCCCTGGATGCCGCCTATCCCGGCAACTTCATCGTGGCCGACTGAAACCGCATCCGGCAAGGTGGAGATTGTGGTTTTTTCCGCCGGCTTGCCACTTCGCGGCCGACTGAGGCCGCATCCGGCTCTGCCGGGGCGCTACGTTTCACAACACTTGATAAATGCGCGTGTAAACGTTGTCGAAGACCAGCTTGAAATACGGCGCGATCTCCGGATCGTCGGGCGGGCGTATCAAGAGCTGCACCATCATGGTGTGGTAGAAGACGTCGTCCATGACCAGCTTGTTGCCTGCCGGTCCGGAAAAAATATCCGGGCCGCGCAGGCGTTGCCAGAAACGACGCAGCGACGGCAGATTGCCGCCGTCCTTGCTTTCAGTCCCGCGCGTGCTGAAGATGAAGTGGTACGCGCCGTAACGGTTGAAGTCGAAGCGTTCAATATTTTTGCCGTCGAACACGGTCATGGTCGAGGCGTAGATGGGTCCGCTTTCTTCCGCGAGCACTACGCCCCGGTCCACGTTATACTTCAACGCCGGCGTCAGATTGTTCATCAGCGCGCCGGGCGCGGTTTTGCTTTCAAAATTCCATGACCCGTAGCGCGTCACCCAAAGCCCGAGGTGCAGCAGGTCGAAGCCGACGACCAGATACTGCGTGCCGGGCGCCTGTACCAGGGGTCTGCCCCTGTCCCCGAGGTCACGCATCAGTTGCTGCGCTCCGGCCGCCGACAGGCCGGCAAAGACGTTGCCGGGCACGTCGCCTTTCAGGGCCGTGTATTTGATGATTTGCCGGGCAAACCGCGGGTCTTCCGTCGTGTAGACGGCGGCGGGCAGATACAGCGACGGGCCGCCGTGGCGCGCGCCGTCGGCGATGCAACGCCGTCGGGCAAAATGATGCGTTGCGTACCCCCAGTCCCACCAGTTCCATACCATCGCGTCTTCAGGGCTGTTGAAGCGCAGGAAACTCAGCCCTTCCGCCTGTTCGCGGCTTATAATCGCTCCCTGCGAGTAATCCGGAATATGCCGGATCAACGGCCAGGAAAAGACCGCGGCGCACAGCAGGCAAACGGCCGCGCGCGCGGGGAACGGAAAGGCCGGGGCCGGCCGGTCCTCCGGGGCGGCATCCGGCACAGGCGCGCGCGCGCTGAACGGCAAGCGGATGCGGAGCGGAAAACGCCTGCCGCGGCGGGCAAGGACCGCGGCGGCAAAATCAGCCAGACGTCCCGCCTCCAGGCACAGGGTAATCATGACGACCGGCGCGCCGAACATGGTCATGCGCGCGCCCATGCGCAGGCTCAGCAGGTGCAGGACGAACAGGGGCAACAGCCAGAGCGCGGCGGGTACGGTCAGCGTACGCAGGAGGAACAGGCCCGCCCCGACAATCACGGGCAGTTCAAAAGGATAGACGTACAGCAGCATTTCGTGGACGCCTATGGTCTGCACCTCGATGATGGACTGCGACACCGACGGGAACACCAGCGGCCCCTCGGCCGGCGAGAGGGGCGATACGTCGCCGCCGCGCCGCGTGTAGGCAATGAAGGACCGGGCCATGTTCTGCAGCACGGCGGCGTCCACGGCCCCGATGCAGAGAAGCGCCCAGAGAGCGAGCAGAGTGCGTCCGTCCAGAAAAAACGCGCCCGCCTTCCCCACGCATATGCGCAACGCCCGGACCTGCGCGCGCAGCGGGCTCCGGCATGCGCGGTTCCGTCCCGCGGCCGCCGGCGCCTCGGGCACGGGGTCGTCACGAGCGTCTTTCCTTCCCCGGCCTTCGCTGTTCCGTCTTGTGACCGTCAGCGCCGCCGCGCAGAGCGCGGCGCAAAAAAAGCCCGGCGGCCCGACCAGCAGGGGCAGGGCGTGGCAGAGCGCGCCGGCCAGAAGCGGTTTGCGTCCGCCCGGCGGACCGAGGGCAAGGATCGCGCAGGGCAGCATGAACACGGAAAAACGCGTGAGATACGGGAAAATGGAGTGCCACTCCTGCGTCATGTAGCCGCCCAGACCGGACAGGGCGAAGAGGGCGAGTACCGGCGCGTCGAGCAGGGCGCCGGTGTCGCGGTCGGGTCCGCATCCGGCCGTCTCGGTTGCTGCCGCAAGGGGCGGACACAGAGCTTCAAGCGGGCTTTTCAGGTACGGCGCAAGTCCCAGGGCGGGCACAAGGCCGAGCATGACGGCAAAGAACAGTATCACCAGGTCCGTGTCGTAAAACCCGAGCAGCGTACGGGCGCAGAACCCCGGCGTCAGGGAGGTCAGCACCCCGGCGCACAGTCCCGCCCACGGTCTTCCCAAACCCGCGCACCAGAAAAAAACGCCGAGTCCCGTCAGAGCGCTCATGAAAACGGGCAGATAAAACCCCGTCAAGGCGGGACTCAGGCCGATCCACCCGGCAATCAGGCGCGCCGCCTCGGACATGGGATGGCCCGCGCCGAACTCAAAGCCCTCGGCCCCGGCAATCCAGTGATACGCATCGTGGGTGGCGAGCAGGTATTCGTCGTCCAGACGGAAGAGGTCGTTGTCCCAGAACGGAAGTTCCGTCAGACGCGCGCCGGCGGCGAGGACAAAGGTCAGGCAGAAGCAGAGCAGGGCCGCGCGGCCGTTGCCGGAAGCGCCGGGGACGGGCCGGCGGAAACAGTTGCCGCGCGGGAAAAACAGGCGGCAGACGAGGCGCGACATGGGGGAGCGGTTCACGTTTTCAGCACGGCTTGGAGGAAACGGCAATCTTCGCCGACCTTGTAGCGCATCGGGGAGGCCGGCGTCCAGCCCGTATCGCGGAGGGTTGCCGTTGCTGCAGCGGGCAGCCCCCGTGTGAACAGAATGCATGCGCCTGTTTCCGGCGCATGTTCGTCGATGAAGGCGAGCAGCCTGTCCGGCGGCATGAAGGCGCGGCTCACGATGAGGTCCGGACGCGCGGGTCCGCGCAGAAAGGCTTCGGCGCGCCCGTGGTACACGCGCGTGCCGGGCAGGGGATGGGCGGCAAGGAAGGCGCGCATGAACAGGGCGCGTTTTTCGCGCGCTTCCACCAGCACATAGTCGCCTTCGGCGCGGAGCATGCGCAGGGGCAGGCCCGGCAGCCCCGCACCCGCCCCGAGGTCCGCGTACAAAGGCGCGGGGGGCAGGGGCAATCCGGCCAAGTACTCCGCCAGACAAAAACTGTCGACAACCAAAGAACGCAGGATGTCCAAGGGATTACGCGGACCGGTGAGGTTCGTCGTCCGGCTCCACTTGGCCAGCAGTCCCAGATAGTCGCTCAATACCGGATAAACGTCGCCGGCAAGGGCGAATCCCATAGCTTCCACAGCGGCCCGCACCGCATCCGGCGCGGGCGTTGCGGAAGCGCTCGCGGCGGGCGGCGTCTTCATCGGCGTTGCGTCCGGTTCCGCCGTTCAGTTACCGGGTCCGGCGGCCGCGCCGTGCAGCGTGATCTCCGTTTTTTCGTCCAGCCCGGCATAATATTCGCGCAACACTTCCAGAGCTTCCGGCCTGCTGAAGTGGTCCGGAACCTCACCGCCCTCGGACAGCAGTTTGCGCAACTTCGTCCCCGAGAGTATGACGCGGTCCTCCGCGCCGTGCGGGCAGGTGCGCAGGGAAGCCATGCCGTCGCACCGGCGGCAGTAAAAAGTCCAATCTATCTTCAACGGCGCGGTCAGCAGGTCGCGGGCCGGATTGCCGCTGCGGGGGATTGCGGAAAAGATGTCCTGCGCTTCGAATATCCCGTAAAAATCGCCGACTCCGGCGTGGTCGCGCCCGACAATCAGGCGGTTGATGCCGAAGTTCTGTCGGAACAGGGCATGCAACAGGGCCTCGCGCGGGCCGGCGTAGCGCATGTCCAAGGGGTAGCCTGCCTGAATGACCCTGTCCGGCACGAAATAGGCGTCCAGCAAGCGGCGTATGGCCCGGATGCGCACCCCGGCCGGGATGTCGCCGGGTTTCAGGTTGCCGATAAGAGAGTGGATGACCACGCCGTCGCAGATTTCCCCGGCGATTTTCGCCAGATACTCGTGGGAGCGGTGCATGGGGTTGCGCAACTGCAGGGCGGCGACATCGGACCAGCCCCGTTTTTCCAGTTCAGCGCGCAGTTCCGCCGGGCGCAGGTAGACGCCGGGATAGTCGGCGGGATACGAGCCCTCGGAAAGCGCCCTGACCGGGCCGGCCGGGGCGTACTTCTTCCGGGCAAGAACCATGCGGACGCCGGGGTGTTCCCGCGCCGCCCGCTCCATAAAATCCTCCCCGGCCGAATCCGGCCCGGAACCCCGGAAGATTTTCCGGCATTCCCGCTCCCTGTCCTCTCCGTCCAATTCGGAGATTTCGTCCACCCGCATGGTCGCGACGCTTTCGCCCCGGAAGACCAGGGTAATTTCCTGCCCCGGCGCAAGCCCGCCCGCTTCCTGTTCGGAGGCGTCCAGCACAACGGGCACAGGCCAGAAGGTGCCGTCGGCCAGACAAAAATTTTCGCAGACGCTCTGCCGGTCCGCCCGGCCCATAAACCCGCGCAGGGGCGAAAAAGCGCCTATGGCGATCATGATAAGGTCGCCGAACACGGCGGGCCCGATTTCGACTTTCGCAAGGCCGGCGGCCTTGCGAAATTCCTCCTCGCGGGCGCGGCCTTCAAGGAGGCAGACGGTCAGACCGTTGCCGCCGTGCGGGGGGACGAGTGCGGACATCGGCGGAACTCCGGATGTTTTTTCGTTGCGGAGTGGACAAATTGCCGGCATTGCCGTATACTGCCGCGTAACGCTGGGGACCGACCAGGCGGCCGGCGACGAACCGGAGGCTGCCGCGTCGGCAGGCCTGCGTCGGCGGTGACGCCGAGAAATGTGCTCTCCGCCCGGACGTGAGTCAAGGAGAAATATTCCGCAACAGATGATTTCCCGATGTGTATTTGTAACAGTAATCACTACAAAACTCGGAGGGTTTTGCGCCGCCGGGAGCGGCGTGAGTCGGCTGAACATCACGTTTTTCAGCCGACGCTCCAGTAAAAATATCCAAAAAAATACCGGTTGTCGGTTTCGCAATGGTTCACCAGACGGGAGGGCTGTATGTTCGGATTGTTTTCATCCGCGCGCAGGAAAAAGCTTGCCGAACAAATGCGCGCCGTCATCCGCGAAAGCAAAGGCTCCGTTCCTGAAGGCAAAGAAGGACAAAATCCGGAAACGCTGCTCGGCGTCATCAAAAGCGACTTGCTGCGCGAGCAGGCGGCGCGTCTCGGTATCCTGCAAAGCCTGACCATGCCTTTCCTCTATGTGGATGTCGACATCCTCCTACGGTGCAGCAATAAGCAGTGTATGCACATGCTGCAGATTGACGAGCCGCCGGAATACTACTACGGGAAAACGATTTCTGAAGTTTTTTACAATGAACCGGGCCGTGATACGCTCTTGTCAAAATGCGTTAGAAACGGCGAAACCTTTACGGAAAAAGAGCTTGTTATTACGAGCCGCAAGGGAAACAAGCTGCATGTGCTCGCAACGCTCTGCCCGTTGCATGACAACAACGGACATTGCTTCGGCGCTATGGGGTTGTACCAGAATGTAACGGAACAGCGCGCGCTGGAAGCGCAACTGAAAGAAAAAAATGCCTACATACGCGATACGGCGGACAAGCTGGACGGCATAGCGCGCAAAGTCGCTGCGCTGGCGGAGGATATTCTGCAACTGGTCCGGGAAACCGCGGGCGGGGCGGCGAGCCAGGCCAGGCATCTCGGAGAAGTGGAACTCGCCGTCCGGCAGATGTACCAAGCCGTGCAATCTATCGCCGAAAGTTCCTCGAAAGCGACGGAGATATCGGTCGTAGCAGGCGACAGCGCGCGCGCGGGCGCGGCCAATGTGGACATGGTGGCCGCCGACATCAGCCGGATGCAGCAGCTTGCCCAAGACCTCAAGAAAGACATGGGCGTGCTGGAAGAAGAGGCGACGGGTATCGACAGCATCATGAGCGTCATTTCGGACATCGCGGATCAGACCAACCTCCTGGCCCTGAACGCGGCCATTGAAGCCGCCAGAGCCGGCGACGCCGGCCGCGGCTTCGCCGTGGTGGCCGGGGAAGTGCGCAAACTGGCCGAAAAAACCATGAAAGCGACCAAGGACGTTTCCGCAACCATCCGCCAGATACAACAAAGCACCAAGATCAATTCCGACACCGTGGACAAAACGGTCTCGACCATCGGGCAGACAAGGGAGCGCACGCACAACTGCGGCGTTTCCCTGCAACAGATAGTCGAGTATTCCGGCCGGACCGCGGAACAGATACACATGATTGCCGCGGCCGTGGAAGAACAGTCCGCGACGGGCGAACAGATTGTCGGGGCCGTGAACCGCTCTTCCGATGTTTCCAAAGACATAGACCTGCGCATGACCGACTGCCTCGACAGTCTGCAACGCCTTGAAGAACTGATAAAAAATATCGACGTCCTGTCCACGGACCTGGTGAAAAGCCTGTAGCGGGAGCGGATGGAACCTGCCGCGCATGCGGTGAAGAACCTTGAACGGGCGGAGCCCGCCGCTGCCTGCAGGCGCATCTGCGCCCGAAGGCGCGGGAAGCGTTGCCGGAGCGCCCCATCCCTGATACGATGCATCGCGCAACAACAACATAAAATAAACGCTCCGCGTCGCGCGGAGGTATGCAGTGGAACAACTCTCGGTATTTCTGGAAAACAAGGTCGGCCGTCTGGCCGAGGTCACCGCGGTGCTCAAGGACGCAGGCGTCAACATCCGCGCGCTGTCCTTGGCCGATACCTCCGAATTCGGCATCCTGCGGCTTATCACGGACAAACCGCGGGAAAGCTGCGCCGCCCTCAAGGAACGCGGGTTCACGGCCGCTCTGACCAAGGTGACGGCCGTGGAAATGCCGGACCGCCCCGGCGGCTTGTGCGCGATACTTGAACTGCTGGAAGCGGGCGGCATCAACGTGGAGTATATGTACGGGTTTCATGCCGCTCCCGCCGCCAGGGCCGTGCTGGTGTTTCGTTTCGACAAAGGTGCGCCTGCTCTGGATATCCTGCGCGGGAACGCCGTCCCTTTCCTGTCGGACGCGGCAGGCTGAGCGGCCCGGCGAGCCCGGCGTTTTCCGGCGGAACGTGCCGACAATGCGTTGTTTCCCGATATTTTTGGATGTGTCCCGCAAAAAGGTGCTGATCATCGGGGCGGGGGCCGTCGGCATGCGCAAGTTGCGCGCCGTGCTGCGGGCCGCCCCCCTGAGCGTGACCCTGGTCGACCCTCGCCTGGACACGGCGGCAGTGCCGGAAGCGGCCGGACGAGACGTGCAATGCCGCGCGCGGGCCTTTCACCCGGACGACCTGGACGGGCAGGATGTTGTCTTTGTCGCCGGCTCGGACAGGGATGCCGGCGCGGCGGCGACCGCCCTCTGCCGTCAACGCGGCATCTTGTGCAACTGCGCCGATGCCCCGGATGAAGGGGATTTTTTCGTGCCCGCGCACTTTTACCGGCAAGGATTGTGCGTGGCCGTCGGTACGGAAGGCAGAAGCCCCGCTCTGGCGCGCTTCCTGCGTGAAGAACTGGAGGCCGTCATAGGCGCGCGCTTCGACGCCCTGCTTGTCTTGCTGGAACGTCTGCGCCCGCGCCTGCTGGAACTCGGTCTGACGCCCGAGGCCGACGCCGGCGTGTTCCGCGCCCTTGTGCGCTCGCCGCTGGCCGAACATCTGCAAAAAGGCGAGGAGCAACAGGCCGAAACCCTGTTGCGCGGGCTGCTGCCGGCCCCGCTCCAAGCCCGCGCGGGAGAATATCTGCAGGGATTATGCAACAGTCCGCGTCCGGCTCCGTCCGCGGAACAACGACGCCCCGGCGAACGGGAACCGACCGGCATGCCCGCTTCCTGAAGGGAACGAGTACCGGCCGGCATGCCCGGCTTTGCCCGGCGTCGGGCGTGAATTCCCTGTAAGGAAAAAAGACGGACCATAGAGGGATGTTTGATGGATTATGAACGGATGTTGTCCGTCGGCGTGATTCTGCTCTATACTCTGGGCGCCTTCGGCATTCTCATGGGCGCGCTGTCCGTGCGCCCTTCCCTGCGCAAGGCCGCCGAACGTCTGACCCTGGCCGGTTTCGCGCTGCACAGCGCGTCGCTGCTGTGCGCCTTTGCCGGCGTACGGCACAACGATTTTTCGGCGGGCCTGAACGTGCAGTTCCTGGCCTGGTGCGTCATCGTCCTGTATCTCGCGGCCCGCTACAAGCTGCGCTACCCCTTTCTGGGTATGACCGCCGCCCCGCTGGCCCTGTTGCTGTACATGCTCTCCATGCGTCTGGCCGGGGTAAAGAATATCCTGCCGGATCACCTCTCCGGCCTCTTCTTCGGCCTGCACATCTGGTCGCTGTACCTGAGCTTCGGCCTGCTGGCCATGGCCTTCGGGGCGGGCGTGGTGTTCATTTACGCCGAAAGCAGGATAAAAAAGAAAATGGCGCCGTCCCGCTTTACCCTGGACATGCCCTCGCTGGCGGGCTGCGACCGCATCAACCGGGCGGCCGTGACGGCGGGCTTCCCGCTGTTTACGTTGGGCATCACTGCGGGTTTTGTCTGGGCGCCCGTTTTGCGCACCGCCGCCGAAAACCCCAAGGTGCTGCTTTCTCTGTTCATCTGGTTTTTGTACGCGCTGCTCTTTTACCAGCGCGCGGCTTTGGGATACAGGGGGAGAAAAACGGCGGTCATGGCCATCGCCATTTTCGCCGTTTCGGTGCTTTCGCTGCTTGCGGACCACCTGCTCTCCCACCACAGCACGTGGCTTGTTAAAATTTCCCTGAGCGCCTTGCGCATCGGCCCGGTATGAATTCCGAACTGCATCTCGTAGGTTTGAATCACAAGACCGCCCCGGTGGAAGTGCGGGAGCGTTTCGCGCTCAGCGACCCCCGGCGCGAGGAACGCTTTTTCGCCGCTGTGAGCGGTTCCCTCAGCGAATATTTTTCCCTCTCGACCTGCAACAGAGTGGAACTGCTCGGCGTGGGCGGCCCGGACGCGGCAGCGCAAAGTCTTGTCCCGGCCTGGGCCGAGGCCGCGGATGAAGACGCCGAACGCCTCCGCCCCTACCTGTACATGCATACCGGCCGGGCGGCCGCCGGACACCTTTTTGCCGTGGCCTCGGGCCTGGACTCCATGGTCCTCGGGGAACCGCAGATCCTCGGGCAGATCAAGGCCGCCTACCGGGCGGCCCTGAAACGCGGCGGCTGCGGGCGCATCCTCAACCGGCTGCTGCACAAGGCGTTTTCCGTCGCCAAGCGGGTCAGGACGGAAACGGGCTCCGCCGCCGGCGCCGTGTCCGTCAGTTACGCGGCTGTGGAACTGGCCAAGCGCATTTTCGAGGACATGAGCCGTATCCGGGCCATGCTCGTCGGGGCCGGAGAAACCGCCGAACTCGCGGCCGCGCACCTGGTCGGCGCGGGCGTGTCCTCCGTGCTGGTGGTCAACCGTACGCGCGAGCGCGCCGAACAGCTCGCCGCGTCCTTCGGCGGGCAATCCGCCCCCTTTGAGGACTTTTTCGAACGTCTCACGGAAACCGACATCGTCATCAGTTCCACAGGCGCGCAGGAACACATACTCCGGGCCGGGGACATGCGCGAGGTCATGCGCAAACGCCGTAACAGGCCGGTGTTCATCATCGACATCGCCGTGCCCAGGGATGTGGACCCCGCGGTCAACAACCTGGACAACGTCTATCTTTACGACATCGACGACCTCAAGGAAGTGGTGGAAGCCAACATGGGCCGGCGGCGCGCGGAGGCCGCGCGCGGGCAGGCCATCGTCGAGGAGGAAACGGACAATTTTCGCGCATGGATGTGTTCTCTCGACCTTCAACCCACTATTGTGGACATCGTGGACAGGGGCGAGCGCATTGCCGGGCAGGAACTGGAGCGCGCGTTGAAGCGCCTGGGTCCGTTGCCGGCGGGCAGTGCCGACATCCTGAAGGCCGCCTTCCTCTCTTTGGCGGGAAAGCTCAACCATGAGCCGCTCATGTATCTCCGGGACCGCTATCCCGGCAGAGGCGCGGCGGGCGACGAGCACATAGCGACGGTGCGCGGCGTCTTCAACCTTGACAAGAACTGTACGCCTGATAGATTGCGCGACGGTCGCGGGCGGCCGTCTGCCTCCGCGCCCGCAAAACGTTTTCACGAGACGCCATGAGAACTTACAGCATAGACCAACTGGACGAAAAGGACATTGCCGCCGTCAACGCCAGGTTGCTTGATTTGAAGCTGCAGGCCGGGTTGGAGGGCGTCTACCGCCTGCCGGTTCCCGAACACATGCTCTCCCGCATCCAGACCGAGCATCTGGAAGAATGCGGGCCGTACTGCCTTGCCCTTGAGGTGGGAGGCGGCGGCATCCACATGGAACTGCTGGTGCGCGGGATCGGGCGCATAAGCTGCGAATGCGTGGCCTTTGCCCCGGAACCCCTGCGCAACTACATGATACAATATCTTGAGGATATGCTTACGGAACTCGGGATCACTTTTTAGCCCTTTCCGTCCATGCCCGGCGACATTCCCGACCTGCCCGCGGATTTGCGGGACCTGCCCGCGCGCGAAGCGCATTTCTGTCTCACTATCCTGCGTTTCATGGAAAACGACCTCGGCCTGCGCCTGCGCGGGAAGCGACTGCTTGTCGCCTTTTCCGGGGGTGCGGATTCCACGGCCCTGCTGCTTGCCCTGCATTGCCTTCGCCGCAAGGCCGGTTTCACCCTGCTCGCCGCGCACCTTGACCACATGCTGCGCCCGTCTTCCGCCGCCGAGGCGGAGTATTGCCGGCGTTTCTGCGCGCGCGCCGGGATTGCCTGTCACGTCGGCCGGCGCAATGTGCGCGGCGGAGAGGTAGGCGGGGCAAGCGACCGGGCGGCCGGCAACGGGGGCTTCGACGGGCTGGAAGAAAAGGCCAGGGCGGTCCGCTACGCCTTTCTGGCCGACGCTGCCGCGGAGAGCGGCGCGGATCTCGTAGCCTTGGGGCACAACAACAATGATCTGGCGGAAGACGTCCTTATGCGTCTTATACGCGGGGCGGGCTGGCCGGGACTTGCGGGCATGGGCGCACTTGTCGCCTTGCACGACTTCGGCAAGCAGGCGGGCGAGTGCACAACGCCGTTGAGCGCCTCGACGCGCGAGTCAGCCGTCACAACAGCCGAGGCGGGCCGGCCGGGACTTGCGGGCATGGGCGCCTTTGACGCGGGGCGTTCGCTGCTGCGGCCTTTGCTGTACACGCCGCGCGCGGACATAGAGGTTTTTTTGAAGTCTGCGGGCATTGCATGGTTGAGTGACGAGAGCAACGCCGACAGGCGTTTTTTCCGCAACCGTGTGCGCATGGACATCCTGCCTTTGCTGACGGCCGAGAACCCGGCTTTTTTGCGCGCGGTCAGGGCGCTGCACATACAGGGAGAGGCGGACAGGGAGCATTTCGCGGCCCTGACGGCGGCCGCCGCCCAAAACATGCTCCCGTCTGTCCCGCCGGGTTTGCCGGGTACATCGGGTTCGTCGGAGTTGTTCGGTTCGCCGGGGCGGTCGGATGCGTCGAGCCCGCCGGAGTCGGACCGGGACGGCGTTTTTATCGAACGCCGGCATCTTGATGCGCTGCCCAAGGCCGTGCGTTTGCGCCTGTACAAGCGTATTCTTGACTCGCTCGGACCGGGACAGGCGCGTTTCTTTTCCCTGGCCGCGCTGGATGCGCCTCTGCCGGCCGGGCGCGGACCGGCAACGCATCGCTTTCCCGGCGGCAAGAGCGCTGTGGCAGGGCATAAGGGCATACTCTTCCGCAAGGCGGCGCGCATTCCGGAATAATGCCGTCACAGTGTAACTCACGGCGGATTGTTATCGGTGCCGTCAACCTCTCAGCCGTCTCTCCGCTTTGTGAACATTTCGCAAAAAAGTATAATTAAGTACGCAAACTCAATTCACGTTCCTTCTGCTCAACTTCTTTTACCAATTCCGCAACGGTTCCTTCATCGCTCAACCATTTGTACCTTTCTGCAGTGTAATCCTTGATTTTCGGTAGTCTGAGTCGGTGTTCGTTAACCCATGTCTAACAAAGTGTCGAAAAAAAATTAGTTAAATCAGCATATTAATTTTTCATCTGGCACAACAAATTCTTATAACATATTTAATTTTCATACTTTCGTGTTCCCCCT
>JAITEY010000156.1 GCA_031281815.1 Desulfovibrio sp.
GTTATTTACACGCCGGACCGCATCACGGAACCCATGATCCGCAGGGGCGGCAAGAGCAGTCCGCTGGAAAAGGTATCCTGGGACGAAGCCCTGGAATTCGCGGCCAAACCCTTCCGCGACGCCGTGGCTGCCGCCGGGCCGTCGGCCGTGGCCTATTACGGCTCCGGACAGGCGTTGACCGAAGAATCCTACCTGGCCAACAAAATCTGGAAGGCCGGCTTCAAAACCAACAATGTGGACGGCAACCCCCGTCTGTGCATGGCCTCGGCCGTTGCCGGCTACCTGACGACCTTCGGCAAGGACGAGCCCATGGGCACGTACGACGACATCGACGCCGCCACCTGCTTTTTCATAATCGGCTCCAATACTTCCGAAGCGCACCCCATTCTCTTTCGCCGCATAGCCCAGCGCAAGGAAAACTCTCCCGACGTCAGGGTCATCGTGGCCGACCCGCGCCGCACCAACACCTCGCGCATCGCGGACATGCACCTGTCCTTCGTTCCGGGCACGGATCTCGCGTTGCTCAACGCCATGGCCCATGTCATCGTCAATGAGGAACTGGACAACCAGCGCTTTTACAACCGCTATGTGAACTTTGTGGACAACGAGGGCAAACCGACGACCTTTGAAAACTACAGGACGTTTCTGGCCGATTACACGCCGGAAAAGGCGGCGCAGCTTACCGGGATACCCGCTGCCGACATCATCAAGGCCGCGAAGATATTTGCCGAATCCTCGGCCACCCTGTCGCTGTGGTGCATGGGCATCAACCAGCGGGTGCGCGGGGTCTGGGCCAACAATCTGATTCACAACCTGCATCTGCTCACCGGGCAGATCGGGCGTCCCGGCGCGTCGCCGCTGTCGCTTACGGGACAGCCGAACGCCTGCGGCGGCGTGCGCGACACGGGTTCCCTGTCCCATTTGCTGCCCGCCGGACGCATGGTGGCCAATGAAAAACACCGCAACGAGATGGAAGATTACTGGGGCGTCCCCCGCGGGACCATTCAGCCCAAGATGGGCCTGCATACCGTTGCCCTCTTTGAGGCCATGGCCAAAGGCGACGTCAAGGCGACCTTCATCCACTGCACCAACCCCGCCCATACCCTGCCCAACCTGAACAAGCTGACCAAAGGGCTGGAAACGGCCTTTGTCGCGCAAACGGAATGCTTCATGGACGCCGAAACCGTGAAGTACGCCGACGTGGTCTTTCCCGCCGCCTTCTGGTGCGAAACGGAAGGCGTGTACGGCTGCACCGAGCGCCGTTACGCCCTTACCGAGCAGGCAATCAAGCCCATGGGCAACTGCCGGCCCGTCGTGCAGATACTGATGGATTTCGCCGCCAGGGCGGGCGTCGATCCCAAGCTCTTCCCCTACAAAAACGCCGCGGACATCTGGGAGGAGTGGCGCACCCTGAGCAAGGGTTCCCCTTACGACTTCTACGGCATTACACGGGCCAGACTGAAGAAGGAATCGGGAATCAAGTGGCCGTGTCCCACGGAAACGCATCCGGGCACCAGGCTGCGTTATGTGCGCGGCGAGGATCCGCTCGTGCCCGCCGACCACCCGGACCGCATCTTTTTTTACGGACGCCCGGACGGAAAAGCGAACATTTTCCTGCGTCCCTATGCCCCGCCCTTTGAGCCCGCCGACAAGGACTACCCCTTTGTCCTGACCACCGGCCGGGTCATAGACCATTGGCATTCGGCAACCATGACCGGCCAGGTGCCGGAACTGCGCAAGGCCTATCCGTCCGCCTTTGTGGAAATCAACCCCGCGGACGCGAAAAAACTGCAGATCAACAACGGCGACCCCGTTGTTCTGGAAACACGGCGCGACAAGATGACCTTCCCGGCCAGAGTCACGGACACCTGCATGCCGGGTCTTGTGTTCTGCCCCTTCTTCGACAAGAAGCTGCTGGTGAACAAACTCTTCCACGACGCCACGGACAACGCTTCCAGAGAGCCGGAATACAAAATCTGCGCGACGAAAGTGTATAAACAGGCGTGATGCCGGGTCCGGACCGGAGCCGCACAGCAGCGGCCCCGGTCCGGATGCGTGCCGGGGAAAACCGGTGTCGTGTAACGCTTTATTTTTATTTTTATGCCTCCGGCGGCCGGGGGAAATGATTTCCCCCGGACCCCCTCAATTGCGGGTGCAGGGGCATCATCGGCCTTCCGCAACAATCGGGGCTCAGCCCCGAACCCTGTCGGGTGGAGATTGAAAACAACATGGCTGTAGCTGGTTTTCTTCTGCATACCCTGCCCGAAGACGCCGACCGGGTGGAGGCGGAGGCGGCCTCCTTTCAGGAAATCACCACCTACGGCGTCCATCAGAGGCAGGGCTGTTATGTGGTTGCCGTCGCCGAAGCTCCGGGCCTTGCCATGGAAGAACTGCTCAAGCGCGTACAGGGCATTGACGGTGTGCTTGCCGCGTACGTTACTTCCATGACCGTGGAGGACGAGCTTGAGCCGTAAGCGATGACCCCGCCCTTTTTACGTCCGCCGGGCGTGCTTTCGGAAAAGGACTTCAAAGCGCGCTGTATTTCCTGCGGACGTTGCGCTCAGGTCTGCAATTACGCCTGCATAGAACTGACGCCGGATTATTTTTTTTTCGGCGGCGACACGCCGAAAATTTTTCAGGCCCGGAGTCCTTGTTTCCTATGCATGAAATGCAGCGTCGCCTGTCCCACCGGGGCTTTGCGCGATGTGGCCGCGGAAAATGCGGGCATGGGCACGGCCGTGCTCGACCGCAAGCGGTGCGTGGATTATCAGACGGAAAGCGGCATACTATGCTGGACCTGCTATGAGCGCTGTCCTCTGAAAGGAACGGCCCTTTACCTGCGCAGCGGGTATATCCCGGCTGTCCGGCCGGAGCACTGCGCCGGTTGCGGCGTCTGCGAGTATGTGTGCCCTGTCGGCGCGATCAGGGTGACGCCGTCGCGGTTACTGCCGCCGCCGTCACCGTTGCCGAAAGACGGGAAAGAACGGCGATGAGGCCCCTTACCCTGCGTTTCCGGCGTCGCCTGGTGCAGTGCGGCGTTGCCGCGGCCTTCATCCTCATCCCCTTTCTGAACCGGAAAGACATACACCTGCTGTCCGGAAATTTTTTTTCCTTTGATTTCGCAGGGCTGCCCTTGGCCGACCCTCTGGCCGCGGCCCAGGTATTTGCCGGAACCTTTTCGCTCACGCCGGATCTGCTCATCGGGGCGGGCTTGGCCTTGACGACGGCCTTGCTGCTCGGCCCGGTCTTTTGCGCCTGGATTTGTCCTTACGGACTGCTTTCCGAACTTGTCCACGCGCGCGCGGCCGCAAGGGCGTCCGCCGGCTCTGCCCGCAGCGGTCCGGGGGATGCGGCCCGCACGGCCGTTCGGAAAGACGCGACCGGCACGGGTGGACGGGAAGAGGCGGCCGGCACGGCCGGTCGGTGTTCCGCCGAGCGCCTGCGGAGTTTTCTCCCGACATTTCGCGTACGGCCGCTCGCCGTCAAGACGGCCTTAGTCTGCGCGGGGCTTGCGGCGATCCTGGCCGGCGCGCCCGTGCCTCTGCTCAACCGGTTATCCATGCCCGGATGGTATTCGCTGGCCGCGCAACACCTTGCCCTGTACGGGGAAATCCTTCCCGGCGCCGCGCTTATGCTGCTCGTCGTGCCGGCGCTGGAAGCCCGGTCGGGCAGGCGTTTCTGGTGTCTGTACCTATGCCCGCAGTCCGTGCTGCTTACGCTTGTCGGCATGTTGTCGCCGAGGCGCCTGCGGGTGCGTTTCAGGCGGCGCTCCTGCACATGCCGGGCGGATGACCGCGCCTGTCTCGGGGCGTGTTCGGCGGGACTTAACCCGCGCTCGGACGCAGCCGGTCCGGGACCTTTGTGCAGCAACTGCGGCGACTGCATCGACGTTTGCCGGACCAGGGGACGCGCGCTCTCCTTTGCCGGTCATACGCCGCGGAGACAAAGAAACGCAGAATCTTCCGGGGCAACGCGCCCTCAGAAAGAATAACGCCGGACTTCCATAATTCGGATTCACGATAACAATTGCAGGACGCAAATTGTATCGGGAAACGGAACAACGGCGACCATCGGGCATCGGGACCGGTAAAGACATACAGCCCGAAAACGAAGTTCGTCAGTAGAACGCGAAGTTCGTCAGCAGAACGCGGCGTTCAGCACCCGCAAGCGGCGTTCGTCACGCCCCGCAACACTTTTTATATTTTTTTCCGCTGCCGCACGGACACG
>JAITEY010000186.1 GCA_031281815.1 Desulfovibrio sp.
GTTGTTCAGCGCGTTGAGCGCTTTGGGCCGGTTCATGGTGATCAGGGCGATTTTCTCTTCCACCTCAAAAATCAGGTTTTCATAAGCCATGTCTGTTCTCCTTTGTTAAGAACGGGTAACTGGTTGTGTACACACCTGACCGCGACAAGGGGATTTCCTCGGCGCGTCCCGTCCGAACAGGGCGAAACGCGCCGCCTGAACCTTCTGAAAATCACTGCGTATCCGTCTTGTGCAAAATCAGCAAAAAAGGCAAGCTAATTCTTTTTTTCACAAGTAGCTTCTCCCGCATGTGGCGTGCGGGAGAAAGAACGTGTTTTGCCTTGTCCGCCCTTATTTCGCCAGTCCCATGACGGCGGCGCGGAAGATGCGGGCATCCATGGGTTTGGGGTCTTTGACGACGGGGGCGAATTCCATGTGCCGGAGTATGTCTTTTTCGATGTCGATGCCGGGCGCGACCTCGGTGAGGTGCAGTTTGCCCTCGCGCAGGGCGAACACGGCGCGCTCGGTGATGTACAGCACGGGCTGCCCGACTTTCGTGGCGTAATCGCCGCTGAAGGTGACGTGCCCCACCTTTTTCAGGAATTTTTTCACTTGTCCTTCCTGCTCAATGACGAGTTTGCCGTCGTCGGCCCGTATCTTCAGGCCTTTGGCCGTGAAGGTGCCGCAGAAAAAGACGCGTTTGGCGTTCTGGGTGATATTGATGAAGCCGCCGCAGCCGGTGATGCGCGGTCCCATTTTGCTGACGTTGATGTTGCCCTTTTCGTCGCATTCGGCGAGACCCAGGAAGGCGAAATCCAGGCCGCCGCCGTCGTAGAAGTCGAACTGGTAGGCCTGATCCAGGATGCTGTCGGGGTTTACCGAGCTGCCGAACATGCGTCCGCCTTCCGGCACACCGCCGACCGGGCCGGCTTCCACGGTCAGGGTCATGTAGCCGCCTATGCCTTCTTCGTTGGCCACCATGGACACGGCCTCGGGCATGCCGATGCCGAGGTTCACCACCGTATCGGGCACGAGATCGAAGGCTGCGCGCCTGCCGATGATTTTGCGCTCGTCCAGAGGCAGGGGCGGCAGGGAGGCCGTGGGGATGCAGCGCAGGCCGGCGTGGGGCTCAATCATGCTCGGGGCAACTTCAAACATGTTGACTTCGCTGGGGACTTCGACGACGACATCCACATAGATGCCGGGGATTTTCACGTCCTTGGCGGGGAGGCTGCCGGCCTTGACCACGCGGCCGACCTGGACGATGACCGTGCCGCCGTTGCGTTTGACGGCCTGGGCTATGGACATGCCGTTCAGGGTCACGGCCTCTTTTTCCAGGGAGATGTTGCCTTTTTCGTCGGCATAGGTGCCGCGCAGGAAGCAGCAGTTCATGGGAGGGGCCTTATACAGAAGCTGTTCGCGCCCGCCCAGGGTTACCAGTTCCACAATGTCTTCCCTGGTCTTTTCGTTGAGCTTGCCGCCGTCCAGGCGCGGGTCGACAAACGTTTCGAGCCCCACATGCGTGACCGTGCCGACCTTGCCCCCGGCCGCATCGCGGAATAGCTGGGCGATGGTGCCCTGCGGCAGATTGTAGGCTTCAATCGCGTTTGAGGCGACCAGTTTGCCGATGGCGGGCGAGAGGTTGTAATGCCCGCCGACGGCTCTTTTCAGAAGCCCTTCATGTCCCAGGTGATCCAGGCAGGTGCCGTTCCCGCCGCCTTGGCCCGCGGCCCAGATCAGGGTCAGTCCTTTGGGCGAACCCGTTTTCAGAAACCGCTCTTCCAACGCAATTGCCAACTGCTCCGGAAAGCAGTTCGTCACGAACCCTTCGGTAACCAGCGCATCGTTGTCCTTGACCAGGGCCGCCGCTTCCGCGGCACTCAGAAATTTAACCATGAAATTCACTCCTGCTTAAATGGATGTATGCAAAGCATGTCCGTTCGTGGGCCGGGCAATGCAAGTCCCGGCAGCGCCCGAACAAGGGTCGCCGAAGTTTGTTATTTTTTACACAAATACATACGTCGTTACGGCGACAGCGCCGGCCGCCCCCCGGAGAAAACATTTCCTCACGCGGCCTGCAACACATTGCGCCATCCCGAACGCGCCGGCCGCGGGGTCGAACTCCGGATATCCGGTCGGTGCAACCATTACCACATATGGGAATAAAATCAAGTTGATTTTTTCATTTTGTGCGCGCCGTCACTCCCTCTCCGCGGGTGTCCGGCGATGATGCGCCGGCCTCGTCCCCGAAAAAACGCTGAAAGGTTGTCCGCACAGGCAGCCTGTGGTATACGCAGGCAGACGGCAAGGAGGCGAAACGTGTCCGATCCCTACGCGATCCCCAAGCATTTCAATACAGCAGGTCCTTGCGTTCCAAAATATCACTATATGCTGGACGCGATAGAGCGGCTTCCTGAAGCGAAAAAACTCGCTGAAAATATGAACTATTTTGTCATCCACGCGGCTAGGCAGTCGGGCAAAACAACACTTTTGCGCGCCTTGACCAGGGAAATCCTCGCCGAGGGCAAATTTTACGCCCTGTACTGTTCGCTGGAAACAGTCCAGGGAACGGAGGGATTGGAAGAAGGCATAACGGCGGTATTGAACGCGCTCAGGCAGTCACTGGGCTGGTCGACGGAAACGGCATTGCGCGACAAACGCGGTTTTTCGGCCGCCGGCGTTTCCATTGCCGTAAGCCAGGCACTGACGTTTTTATGCGCGGCTCTGGACAAGCCGCTCATTCTTTTTTTCGATGAGGCGGATTGCCTTGCCGGACAGGTGCTCGTCAATTTCCTGCGCCAACTGCGCGACGGCTACGTCAACAGGGACACGGCCCCTTTCCCTTGGTCGGTTGCCCTCGTCGGCATGCGCGACATCCGGGATTTCAAGGCTCAGGTGCGGCCGGACAGGGATACTCTGGGGTCGGCAAGCCCCTTCAACATCGTCACCAAGGCCCTGACTCTCGGCAACTTCACTTGGGAGCAGATTGCGACCCTCTATCGGCAGCATACGAAGGCCACGGGACAACTTTTTGAAGAAAGCGCCGTGGAACGCGCCTGTTATTGGTCGGGAGGACAACCTTGGCTGGTCAATGCCCTGGCCCGCCAAGCGGTGGATGAAGACTTTGCCGGCGACCGCGGCATACCCGTAACGGCCGACCATATGGACGCGGCGGCGGAAGCCCTTATGCTCCGCCGCGATACGCATATTGATTCCCTGCTGGAACGCCTGAAGGAACCGCGCGTGCGGAAAGTTATAGAGCCGGTGTTGGCCGGTTTGGGCAATGATA
>JAITEY010000188.1 GCA_031281815.1 Desulfovibrio sp.
GCGGCGTCAAGCTCCAGTGAGTAGAACCCCACCCCCAATCCATCGGAAACCGAAGCGACTTCGTCCGTCACAGCATGCAACGCCCTGTTCAGCACGGCGATTTTTTCCTCCCGCGGCGCGGATTCCGCCCCTGCCTCTCTCAGTATTCCGTCGTACCCCTCCGGGCCGAGACGCTGGTTAAGTACCCGTGCGAGCGACATCAGATGCTCGCTTTTCTGCAGGAAAAACATGTCCTGGCTGACGTACCTCACCATATACCAGGTGGCGACAAACGGCGCGCTCAGACACAAAAGAAGCATCAATAACGCCTTTTGATGAAATGAAAAAAGCGGCAGTCTTATCAAAACGCATCCTCCTTCATTTCAGGGGGCTGTGCCGGACTCATTGAGATAATTAGCCGAAAAACACAAAAAGGCGCAACGTGAAAGCGACGGCTTGCCCGCTTTACGTCCGGCGTGAGGCGCAAAAACTTACCCTGCCTCCTCAGGGAGACAGGGAGCGGAAATACACGCTAAAAGCGCGCCGCCGGTTACCGGGGAGCGCGCTGAACCGCGTGTGCGGTGCGCCTGCGAAGCGTACCGACTTGTTCAGGGTTCCGGCATATCCGATGCTGCGGTCGCCGGCTCCGAAAAGCACGGCTGCGGCCTGACGTCCGGCGCCCATCGTCGTTCCCTTGCGGTGCGTTCTGCTGTGGTTTATGGAATCTTGGTCAACACACTTCAGGATATTTTGTCAAGATGTTTTTCCCGGCGCAGGCAATCCAACTTCCGGCTTTTTCGTGAGTTTAAGAAGATTTTCAGGCACTGCGTTGAATGAACAATCAATCTGCCGGCTCTACATAATGCCTTATAAAGGAGATACCTCTATGAGCCTGAGCGGCGTTTCCCCGGCCGAGAGCGGGCTGCGTCCTCCTGAAGCGTGTTACCGCCGCAGCCTGAATGCGCTGTTTTTCATCTTCGGCCTGAATTTCGCCGCATGGGCATCGCGTATTCCGGATGTGCAGCGCACCCTCGGTCTGAACGATGCCGAACTCGGAACCGCCCTGTTCGGTGCGCCTCTGGGGCAGCTTCCCTGCATGCTTGCGGCGGGTTTTCTGGTCAACCGCTTCGGCAGCCGCGTCATCCTGGCCGCGGGTCTTGCCCTGAACATTCTTTCCCTGGCCTGCCTGGGTTTTGCCGAATCCTTTCGGACGCTTTTTATCAGCCTCACCGTTTTCGGCATCAGCAGCAATCTTTTTGATATCGCTCTCAATACCCAGGCCGTGCTCGTGGAAAAACTTCATAAACGCAGCATCATGGCGTCGTTTCACGGATTCTGGAGTCTGGGAGGCATGGCGGGAGGACTGCTCGGCGGCGTCCTGGCCTACATGGGCGTCGGTCCGGGAGCGCATTTTCTCGGCATAGGCATCCCGGCGGCCGCGTGTTGGGCGGCGTTGCGCTCCCGGCTTGTGCCCTGCGATTCCCCGCAAAGACCCCCGACAGACAAGGGAACCGAACGCAGGTCACGCTTTGTCCGGCCGGACGGCCTGATTCTCCTGCTGGCGCTGGTGGCTTTCGGGAACATGGCCGCCGAAGGCACGATGTACGACTGGATTGCGGTGTATTTCACCGGCGTGCTGCAGGCGCCGGAAGAGTTTACCCGTCTGGGCTACATCGTCTGCATGGGGGCCATGGTGACGGCCCGCTTTCTGGCCGACAACGTCATCACGCGTTTGGGCGCGATAAGGGTGCTTCAGGCAGGCGCCGTCCTGATGTGCTGCGGTTTTGCGCTGCTCATAATCCCGGCGGGCATAGTCCCGGCCACCCTGGGGGCGGCCCTGATCGGCTTCGGCATGGCTTCCGGCATCCCCATCTGCTACAGTCTGGCCGGGCGGTCGACAACAATCCCGCCGAGCATCGCCATTTCACTGGTGGTGTTCATCAGTTTCAGCGGCTTCATGCTCTGCCCTCCGCTGATCGGCGGCCTTTCCTACGCCGTCGGCCTGCGTTCGGCCTTCATCCCCATGGCGGCCCTGAGTTTCGCCGTCATCCTGACGGCGCCGCTGCTGAAAAAGAAGCTGTGATACGCGCCTGCGCCCTTCCTCTTGTCCGTCGGCCTGCCCCGCATCGCATCAGACCCGCCGAATGCGCGCCCCGACGGCTTCAAGCTTGTGTTCGATGCGCTCATAGCCACGGTCCAGGTGATAGATGCGCTGCACCCTGGTCGTTCCGGAGGCGGCAAGACCGGCCAGCACCAGCGATACGCCCGCCCTGAGGTCCGAGGCCATGACCGGGGCGCCGGTCAGGGCCGGCACGCCCCGGATGACGGCGCGGGACCCGGAAAGACGAATGTCCGCGCCCATGCGCACAAGTTCCGGCACATGCATGAATCGGTTCTCAAAAATGGTTTCCTCCACGGTGCCGGAGCCTTCGGCCAGGGTCATCAGCGCCATGATCTGGGCCTGCATGTCGGTCGGAAAACCGGGATAGGGTCTGGTCGTCACGTCCACGCAGCGCAGCTTCCCGTTGCGGCGCACGCTTGCGCCGCCGGCGTGCGGTTCGACGGTGACCCCCGTTTCACCCAGCTTGGCCACAACAGCCGTGATTTCCTCCACAGGGCAGCCGACGATGTCGCAGTTCCCGCCGGTTATGGCCGCCGCCGCCAGGAAGGTGCCGGCCTCCACCCGGTCCGGCATGACCCGGTAATCGCAGCCGCGCAGGGCGGCGACACCGCGAATATGCACGGTATCCGTACCCTGGCCGGAAATTTTCGCGCCGCAGGCGTTGAGGAAGTTCGCAAGATCCGTGATTTCCGGTTCCCGCGCGCAGTTGCGCAGCACGGTTTCGCCCTCGGCCTGCGCGGCGGCCATAATCAGGTGCTCGGTGCCGCCTACGGTCGGGAAGTCGAAGGTGATGTCCGCGCCGCGCAGACTCGCGCAGCGCCCGATGATGTAGCCGGACTCCAACTCCAGCCGCGCCCCCATTTTTTCCAGCGCCCTTGTGTGCTGCTCGACCGGACGCGCCCCAATGGCGCAGCCTCCCGGCAGGGCCACCCTGGCAAAGCCCAGGCGGGCGAGGAGCGGGCCGAGCACCAACACCGAGGCGCGCATGGTCCTGACCAGTTCATAGGGGGCCTCGCCGCTCAGGGGGCCGTTTTCCACGCGTACGGAGTGCCCTTCCGCATCTGTAAATGCCGCCGGGCGCCCCAGCACGCGGAGCAGGGCGATTGTGGTGGCTATGTCGCGCAGACGCGGGACATTATGAAACACGGCGGGTGAATCCAGAAGTATGGAAGAAAACAGTATGGGCAAGGCCGCGTTTTTGGAGCCGCTTATGCGGATGCTCCCGCTCAGGGGCACTCCGCCTTCAATCAATAATTCCTGCATACTCTCCTCCGGCTCGTCGTTCGTCAGTCGAACATCCGGTTCTTCTTCGCCCTGCACCAGGTGACAAAGTCCGGAAATCCCTTCATCAACAAGTGTTTGGCATGAGCCTCCACCTTGCTGTAACCGTAGGCGCGCATTTTGCCGGTGCCGCACCAGTGGTCCAGGCAGCGCCCCGTATCGACATGGTATGCGCGCAGGCCGCGGCGGTTCAGTTCCCTGAACCAGGACACCGCTATATCCAGGGCAATCGGGCCGCATTGCTCATAGGCCCCGAAAGGCAGGATATCGCCTTCCGGGATGACCAGGGGGCGCGTCTGTTCCACATCCACAAGACAGCCCCATTCATTAACGCGGCATTCCGGCAGGGGCCAGGCGCAGTCACGGTAATGTTCGTCCCAACCCAGCCGGTACGGCCGCACGAAGCGGCCCGTCGTGAGCGCGGCGTCGTACAATGCCTCAAGTCCGACGAAATCGGGCCGGAAATCCGCGTAGGCGTCCGGAGAACAGGGGGAGGCAAAGCCGGCGAGCCGCGCCGTTTCCGCATCCGCGGCCGGGCAGTTCCAGCATTGGCCGATGCTGCCCGCGGCAAAGCCGTCGCCGATTTTCCCAAGCAGCGCGCCGATGATGTCCGCCTTGATCAGAAC
>JAITEY010000227.1 GCA_031281815.1 Desulfovibrio sp.
GGACCATGGCGGAACTGCCCGCCCGCCGCGAGGAGGTCGAACACGCCGTTGAAGAAGGCGTTGCCTTTACCATGCTCAGCGCCCCCCTGCGTTTCCTCGGCGATGCCGACGGCAGGCTGAACGCCGTGGAACTGCAACGCATGCGGCTCGGCGACCCGGACGCCTCCGGCCGGCGCAGCCCCGTACCCGTCCCCGGAGACGTCTTCGCCTTGGACACCGATCTGGCGATCATCGCCGTCGGCACGGGCGCCAATCCCGTCCTGACGGAATCCGTGACGGGTCTGAAGCTCAACAGGCGCGGGTATATTGAAACCGACGCGAACGGCGAAACGTCCATTCCGAATGTCTTCGCCGGCGGCGACATCGTGTCGGGAGCGGCGACGGTCATTCTGGCCATGGGGGCCGGGCTCTCGGCGGCAAAGGTCATAGCCGGCCGCCTCGGCGCGTGACGTGCGAACGTTTTCCGGACCTCGCCGGGGGAAATGATTTCCCCCGGCCCCCTCATACGTAACCCGTTGAGGTATCAATCGGGGTGCAGGAGAATCATTCCCCTGCCGGGGGAGTTTGAGGGGGCGGAGCCCCCGCAAAAGGAATAATTCGGTGTTTCCCTAAAAATTGAACTGGTTCGGGAGGTTTGTCGTGCAACTACGGGGAACAACCGTGCTGGCATTGCGGCACAACGGAGAAGTCGCCGTGGCCGGTGACGGGCAGGTGACCATGGGACAGGCGGTGATTATGAAACACCGCGCCAGAAAGGTGCGACGTCTGTACAAAGGGAGCGTACTGGCCGGGTTCGCCGGTTCCACGGCCGATGCCTTTACCCTCTTTGAACGCTTTGAAGTCAAACTCGAAGAATACAACGGCAGCCTGCTGCGCGCGGCCGTCGAACTGGCCAAGGACTGGCGCAAGGACAAGTATCTGCGCCGCCTTGAAGCCATGCTCCTCACCGCCGACGCCGACAATATCCTGGTGCTCTCCGGCACGGGCGACGTCATTGAACCCGACCACGGCATTGCCGCCATAGGCAGCGGTGGTCCCTACGCCCTGGCGGCGGCCCGCGCCCTGACGTGCAGGGCGGAAAGCCTGAGCGCGCGGGAAATCGCCGAAACAGCCATGAACATTGCCGCCGAAATCTGCGTGTACACCAACAATGCGCTGACCGTGGAACTGCTGCCCGACAAGGCGGAAGTAAAGGACACAGGCGAGTCGGGAGGCAAGACAGACAGCGTTTCGTGATCGGTACATGAAGTCTGCATAAGTATAGAGAGGAGTTTCGGGAGGCAAGACAGACGGAGTCTCGTGATCAGTACCGCAACATTTCAACAGGAAAGAAAGAAATGGCAATGACTTTGCGGTTTAAAATTCAGGCGCCGATTATCGCGCTCATCATGCTGATCGTGGGTGTCAGCGGCTATCTGTCCTATCATCTGTCGTCAGCAGCGCTTGGGGATGCTCTTGTGGGCCGGATGCACGGCGAAGCGGCGGCCTTGGCGCGGGCCGCCGGTTCCATGACGACCGGGGTGGTCGCGGATATTGTCCGTATTGCACAACGAATGGAATTTACCGAATTTTTTCACGGTGATGTGTATAACAAGGAACGCGCCGGGCAATTCAGCGCGATTCTCAAGAATATTCTGAGCGGCTATACGGATTTTGACCGCATCGCTCTGCTTGACGAGAAAGGCATTACCCTGTCCTCAACGGCGGCCGGCACTATAGGCCAAAATTTCAGCGACCGGACGTATTTCAAGGCCGCCATGGAGGGAAAGCCGTTTCTTTCCCAGCCGACGTTAAGCAGGGTTTCCGGCAAGGGAGCCATGTTCGCCGCAACGCCTCTCAGGCTGGACGGCAGGATTGTCGGCGTCGCGTATTGTTCCATCCCTCTTGAGCGCTTTTTTGAAACAATGGTCAAGCCCGTTACCGTGGGGAAAAACGGATACGCTTTTATATTGGCGCAAAACGGACATATCGCAATCCATGGAAACTCCGAGTACCTGTTCAAGGATTTGTCGACCACACCGTATTACAGGGAAATGATTGCCGGGGAAAAAGACTCCGGCGTCAAAGAATATATCGGGGTCAACGGAGATCTCGTCTACAACTATTACTGGAAGGACAAGACCTCCGGACTGGTCGCGGTTGTTCAGGCCGAAAGCAGCGACGTATTTTCCTCTCTCACCCAAATCCGCAACACTTCGTTCATCATCTGCCTTGTATCCGTGTTCATCGGCGCGGTGCTTCTCTTTTTCCTGCTCCGCCCCGTGCTGAACAGCCTGAAAGCCGGCAGTGAATTCGCCGAGCGCGTCGCGGCCGGCGACCTTTCCGGCACGCTTTCCATCAACCGCAAAGACGAACTTGGGCGGCTGGCCGGCGCTCTTCGGGCCATTCCGGATTCGCTCAGGCGCATTATCTCTGAATACCGGACGCTGGAAACAAGAATTACCCACGGAGCATTGGACGCCGAGGGCGACGCCGGAAAGTTCACGGGAGAATTTGCCGCTCTGGTCGAGGAAACAAATGCCGTTCTGACCCGTTTTCACCTGATTATGGACGCTATCCCCTCTCCCGTGGTCATGCTGGATGAGGATCTCAAGGCTTCGTTCCTCAATGCGGCAGCCCGCGAACTGACGGGCGACGATTACAAGGGCAAAACAGACAAGGAGCTTATGAACCGGGACGACGCCGGTTCCGACGCCTGCGGCCTAGCGCAGGCGTCGGCAAACAAACGCCCCGCCGGTTCCGAAACCCGCATCCATCCGCGCGGCAAAGATATGGATGTGACGTACACGATCATTCCCATGCTGGATCATGAGGGCCGTTTGGCTTCCTGCCTGGAATTGTTCACCGACATCTCCAAAATCAAAAATGCGCAGAGACTCATGCAGGATGTGGCCGCCCAGGCTTCGGCCATATCCGACCGCGTAGCCTCGGCTTCTCAGGAATTGTCCACTCAGGTCGAACAAGTTTCGCGCGGTGCCGAAATCCAGCGTTCCCGCGTGGAAAGCACGGCCTCGGCCATGGCCGAGATGAATTCCGCCGTGTTGAATGTGGCGCGCAGCGCCGGGAAGGCTTCCGAACAAAGCGAACTGACAAGGAACAGGGCACATGAGGGAGCGGACCTGGTGAACCGGGTTGTGACCTCCATCAACTCGGTGAACAAAGTGGCTGAAGTCCTGCAGGTGAGCATGCTTGAACTGGGGAGCAAGGCCGAAAGCATCGGCGAAGTGATGAATATCATTTCCGACATCGCGGACCAGACCAATCTTCTTGCCCTCAATGCCGCCATCGAAGCGGCGAGAGCCGGAGAAGCCGGACGCGGTTTTGCCGTCGTGGCGGACGAGGTGCGCAAGCTTGCGGAAAAAACCATGCACGCCACACAGGACGTCGGCGCCGGCATTACCGCCATTCAGCAGTCGGCCAAGACGAACATGGAGGAAGTGCGTCAGGCGGTTACGGCAATCTCCGGGGCTACGGGGCTTGCCGACACCTCCGGGCAAGCCCTGTCCGAGATTGTGGAGCTGGCGACATCCAATTCCACGCTGGTCACATCCATCGCTGCGGCGGCGGAGGAACAAAGCGCCACATCCGAAGAAATCAGCTCCTCTATCGAGGAGGTGAACAAAATCGTGAGAGAAACCTCGGACGGCATGATCCGAGCTGCCGCCTCCGTTCAGGAATTGTCGCGCATGGCGCAGGAATTGAGCCGAATTATGGGGGAATTGCAGTAACCGGTCCTTTGGCTCCTTCGTTTGCCGTGAGTATACGCGCAGGCAATGTCTCAAGCACCCGGGCCTTGCCCGGAGCGGCCAGGGTGCTTGCGCGGCAAGCGCGGTCCTCTGTCCGCCTCCTGCGTAGCGGCTGCAAAGTCAACCTCCTGCTCCGGGTGGGCGCTTTGCAGGCTTGCGGCCTGCACGAACTGAACAGTTTCATGCTCCCGCTCGCCGAACCCCATGACGAGATTGCGGTGCGTACGGCGCGCGGGCGACCCGAAGGCTCCGTCACAACGCGTTTTATTGCCGCCTCCGGGCAGCCGATTGCGGACATCAATACCGAAAACAATACCCTGACCCGCGCCTGCGCATGTTTTGCCGAGCGCACGGGTTTCGCTCCTTCTCTGGACATCACGGTGCGCAAGGGGGTGCCGCACGGCGCCGGTCTCGGCGGAGGCAGCGCCGATGCCGCAGCCCTGCTCCGCCTGCTCCGCCGCAAAGCCGCGCGCGCTGGGTGCGCCGACGCGGTCCGCGACGAAGCGGCCTTTGTCCGCATTGCGGCGCAGACCGGCTCCGACGTCCCCTTCTTTCTGCGCAATGCGCCCGCGCGCGTTTCCGGTGTCGGGGATATCGTCGAAGCCGCTCCCAACCCCTTTCCTTCCTTGTTTCTGCTGCTGCTCTGCCCCGACCTGCGCGTATCCACCGCCTGGGCCTTCAGTGAACTGGACCGCCGGAGAGGCATCGGGGGGTTGCCCGGATTTGAAACCTCTCCCTTCAGGGAGACTCCACTTGACGCCCGGCAAAAAGCCGGACATACGTTTCCGGTACCCCCTCCCTTCAGGGAGGGGCAAATCACCCGGCGGACGGAAGCCGAGGCGACATCATCCGGCGGCCAAAGCCGGATGCGGATTGAAACGTACATCAACGACTTTGAGGACATCGTCTTCGCGCGTTATCCGGAACTCGGCGAATTCCGGGCCGCCCTGGAATCCTTCGGCGCGGTGCAGGCGCGCATGAGCGGCACAGGCGCCGCGCTCTTCGGCCTTTTCCGCACAAAAAAAAGCGCCGTTGCCGCCGCACGGGCACTTGCCGGCAGAGGCTGCAGCGTGTATATGCAGCAACTGCCCGATTTGGGGTAAACCGGGCAATCGCCCCCTCGGGGGCAAACACGCCGCAGGGGTGTAGCCAAGCGGTAAGGCAACGGGTTTTGGTCCCGTCATTCGAGGGTTCGAATCCTTCCACCCCTGCCAAAAGCTTCCCCGCTCCGGGTATGTTTCCGGGCAGGAAACGCGGTGCCGTGCCGCCGCTCAACCGCGAAAGCGCCCCGCACGGCGCGATCGGTGTACCGCGCAACCGCCGGAGCGGCGCGTATGCCCGCAACCGGCGAAGCGGTTTGTATTCGTTCACGTGACGAAGCCGGCCCGTGTACCGTCAACTCCCCGAACAGAGCCGTAAATCGCAACCATGACGCTCACCCGCAATCACGACATACCCGACGCCGATTTTTTCGGCCGGAGCACGCCGGAGGAACTGACGGAAAATTTCGGCAGTCCTCTCTATGTGTACAATGAAAATATACTCCGGGCGCGGTGCCGGGCGCTGAAAGCGCTGTCCGCCGACCCCGGCTTCAAGGTCTGCTACTCCACCAAGGCCAACGGCAATCCGCACCTGTTGCGCATCATCCGCGAAGAAGGGCTGGCCGCCGACGCCATGAGTCCGGGCGAAATTGCCGTCCTGCGCCGCGCGGGTTTTCCGCGCAAGGACATCTGCTATGTCTGCAACAACGTCTCCCGCGATGAACTGGCCCTGGCCTGCCGGGAGGCCGATCACGTCAGCGTGGACTCCGTCTCGCAGATGGAGAGTTTCGGACAGGTGAACCCCGGCGGGGAAATCATGATCCGCGTCAACCCCGGCATCGGCGCGGGGCACCACGACAAGGTGATTACGGCGGGCAAAAACACGAAATTCGGCATTGTTCCCGACGACTTCGACGCGGCGCGCGACGTCCTGCGCAAATACCGCCTCACGCTTATCGGGCTCAACCAGCATGTGGGTTCCCTGTTCATGGACCCTAAGCCCTACCTTGACGCGGCCGCGTGGCTTCTGAGAACTGCGGAACGCTTTCCGGGCATCAGGCTGATAGACTTCGGCGGGGGCTTCGGCATTCCCTATCGCAGGCATGAGGGGGAAAAAGCTCCGAATATGCGCGCGTTCGGCCAAAAATTCGACGCATTGCTCGACGCGTTTCGCGCCCGCACGGATTATGCTGGAGCGTTTCTTATCGAGCCGGGGCGTTATGTGACGGCGGAATGCTCCGTGCTCCTCGGGCGCGTGCATGCGGTCAAGAACAACGGCCCCGTGCGTTATGTGGGCACGGACATCGGCTTCAACGTGCTTGTCCGCCCCGTGATGTACGATGCCTTCCATGAAGTTGTCGTGTACGGCAGACAGGGCGGCGGCGCGCCCGGCCCGGAGCGGCCCGGCGGGGAATCCTGCTTCCCGGCGGCATACGTGCAGGAACGCCCGCTCATGACGCAGACCATAGTCGGCAACATCTGCGAAACCGGCGACGTTTCGGCCAGGGACCGGGAACTGCCGGAAGCCGCCGTCGGCGACGTTGTCGGCGTACTTGACGCGGGCGCTTACGGGCAAGCCATGAGTTCCAACTACAACCAGCGCCTGCGCCCGGCTGAAGTACTCATTGCCGCCGATGGGAGCTGCAGGCTTATCCGCCGCCGCGACACCGTGGAAGACCTGCTTGCGGTCTACCCGGAGTGATGCGCTTGACCGGGGTGCCTCACCCCGATTTTCTGCTGCACAACTATCGTTTTGAGCTTCCTGCGGAGCGCATAGCCCAAGTGCCGGCTGCCCGGCGTTCCGATGCGCGCCTCATGGTGCTGGATCGCGGCTGCGACGCGCTTCTTGAATGCCGTTTTTCCGATATTGCGGAGCATTTGCCGGAAAACTGCCTGCTTGTCGCCAACAATTCCAGGGTGGTTCCGGCGCGTCTTTTCGGGCGCAGGCCCGGAGGCGGCGTTTTGGAGATGCTCTTGCTCACGCCGCCGCCG
>JAITEY010000266.1 GCA_031281815.1 Desulfovibrio sp.
GCGCAGTCTCGCCCACCGCTGGATGGACGGCCGAAACCTGGACATGTCCGCCCTGCTGAAGGAATTTCAGCAATTCTGGCGGGAAAACGCGGCAATATGGACGGAACGCTACGAATATAAAGAAGCCGCGCCGCATTTGATTTTGCAGGCCTTTTTGCAGCGCGTGACCAACGGGGGCGCGCAGATCATCCGTGAATTCGCCCTGGGAACGGGCAGGGTGGACGTATGCGTTCGCTACGCGGGCAAGGCCTACCCGCTTGAACTGAAACTCGCCTCTCCCAAGGCCCGCATTCAGGGATTGGAACAGTTGGAGAGGTATATGACCGCTTGCGGCGCGTCCGAGGGCTGGCTGGTAATTTTTGACCGAGATCAGTCCAAATGTTGGGATGAAAAGATTACCTGGGCTGAGGAGAAGCTGGCGAGGGGCGGCACGGCGCATATCGCGGGCTGCTGAAAGGTAATCGCTCGCGCGCCGCGGGCTGCTGTTCACGGAACCGCGGCGAGTCCGGATCAGTCGATTGCCGTCCTTCTCCGTTGCCGTCCTTCTCCGTTGCCGCCCTTCTCCGCTCAGAGCCGGGGCAGGATGCCGAATCATTCCCGGCCCGTCTCCGCTTCGGGCAGCATAAGCAGGCGTTTCCTGTCTTCCGGCAGGTTCCGGAAGGACTCCAGGATAGCGGCGGCGGCCGCGCCGTCCAAGGCGTTCTTCAACTTTTTCCCTTTCTTTCCCGCCTCCCGCAGCCGCTCTTCGGCTTCGCAGGAACTCAACGCCTCCGGCATAAGGTACAGGGGCAGGCCGATGCGTCGCGCCAATGAAGCGGCGATGCCGAGCAGACGCGCCGACGCGGGGTTTTCGCCGCCGTCGAGGCGGAGGGGCAACCCCAGGACGACGGCCCCGGCGTTTTCTTCTTGAGCCAGAGCCGCCGTTGCCGCCAGGAAATGTTTTCGTCCGCGCACGGCGAGCGCAGGCCGAGGGAAGGCCCCCCGCCCTTCGGCGTCGCTCACCGCAAAGCCGCACCGCTTCTCGCCGTAATCCACAGCCAAATATTTCACCATCAGTCTTCGACATCCCAATCGTCGTCGTCGCGGCCGTCGTTGTCGTCGAGCCGTATGCGCGCCGCCTCGGCCATGTCCACGCGCCGGACGCCGTCTTTACCCGCTGTCGAGCGCAGGAGTTTCACGGCCCGGCGCAGGACGCCGCGGCCGCCCGCCTCCTCGGCTGCGAATTCCAGGCAGTGCAGCACCCTGTGTTTTCCGAATGTTTTGTCCATGCCGCGCAGGATGCGCGTAATGCCCATTTTGCAGGAAGGGCAGGAAACGAGCACGGGCGTGTCGTCCGGCAAATCCGCGAGGTCCGCGGTCAGGCGTTCCGTTTTTTTATCGCGTATCCTGTTGTACAGGCCGGGCGAGGTCAGCGCGCCGAGGCCGGCCTCGCCGCAGCACCCACGGCTTATGCGCACCCGGCATCCCGCGTGCGCGCCTAGGGCGCGGGCGTACAGGCGCGCGGCTTTCGTCCTGTTTACGCCCGGCACTTCGGCGTGGCAGGGGGTATGGTACAGGATGCGCCGCGGGGCGGCCGGGCGTCCGTCGGGGACATCCGCGCCTTCGGCGGCGTCTCCCGGGCCGCTCCGAGCAAAGCCCGGATGCGTCCGGCGGAAGAGAAAATGCGCGACGTCGTCGAACGCGACAGCGCCTTCCCGCGCATGCGGCAGCAGCGTCGCGGGAAGATGCCGCTCCAGGCCCGCCCGGCAGGAGCCGCAGGAGGTCAGGAGCAGTTCGGGCGGCAGGCCGCGTTCCGCGGCCCGTTCCGCGCAGCCGCGCAGCAGTTTGATGTTGCGTTCCCGGTTTGCGGCGAACAGGTCGAGCAGGCCGGCCGCCAGCAGGGGGTAGCCGCAGCAGATGTGCTCATCGGGCAGGACGACGGCGTAGCCGGCGGACAGGAGCAAGGCGACGGCGGCCGTGCCGATGCCGGAATAGAAAATTCCCGAACCGCAACCGGGAAAGTACAGTGTCGTGCCTTTGATGTCCCCTTCGGGAACGAAAATCGTGCCCGCTTCCGCGCGCAGGCGTTCCCGCAGGTTCCTGTAACCCGGACGCGGGCCGGGAGCGCGGAAAAGAGGGCTCGTCGCCCGCGCGCGCACCACGGCCGGCACAAAGGGCAGGATGCGGTTCTGCACGGACTGGCCGACGGAGGCCGCCTTGCCTGCCAAGGGCAGGCGGCGCGGAGGGTCTGCCGACAGAAAACGCAACGCGCGCGACTTGAGCGGATGTCCTCCGGCGCCTTCTTCTTCAAGGTAGCCGCGCAGGGCAACAGCCACTTCCGGCGAGTCTATCTTCACCGGGCACACGGCGGCGCAGCGCCCGCAGCCCGTGCACTGCTCCATCATGTCGCGCAGTTCGGCAAGAAGGTCGGGGTCGGCGCGGCCGTGGTTGACCTGGGAATAGTAGACGGCTTCCACAAGCGACCCCAGGACCATGTTTTTGTTGCGCGGCTGGCCCTGCAGCCCCCGCTCCGGAGAAAAGACCGGGCAGTCCTCGCGGCATTTGCCGCAGCGCGTGCAGACCTGCACGTTCTGCAGCATGGAAATAAGGCGTTCCTTGTCCGCCAGTCCGCTGCGCCGGATATCCTCGATAAGGCCGTTGAAGGAGAAGGTGTAGGGGCGCTCGGGAAGTTCGCGGGAGGTAAGTTTGGCCGGGTTGAAAATATTGCGCGGGTCCACGGACTCCTTGTAGCTGATGAACGCAGCCATTTTTTCCGCCGTCAGGAAGGCGATTTTGGTGATGCCTATGCCGTGTTCGCCCGTGACTTCGCCCCCCAGTTCCTGGGCCTTGCCCATGACCAGGCGCGCCGCCTTGTCCGCATCGGCAAGCATGGCGGCATCGTTGGAGTTGACGGGAATATTCACGTGCCAGTTGCCGTCCCCGGCGTGCATGTGACTTGCCGCGCTGACGGCGGAATTGATGAAGTCGGTCCGGATTTTTTCCGCGTCCGCCGCGTGTTGCGGATAATCGGCCGCCAGGGCGCGGAAAAAAAGCCGGGCGCGCATCTGCAGTTCCTGTTCCGAAAGATCCAGCGACGAGACCTCGCCTTTGACGATGCGTCCTGCGAAATCCAGTTCGGCCTGGATGCTCGGTTCCTCTTCGGGCAGTCCGGGCAGCGGCAGGCAGCGGCGCAACGCTTCGCGGTACGCTCTCGCTGCGTACTCCAGATTCAGATTTTCGAGGTAGCGGGCGAAATCGGGGATGGCTTTCAGGGGCAACACCACGTCTTCGTTGATTTTGAAGCCTGAAGTGCGTTTGGCTATGGCCGAGAGGCGGTGCCTGTCCTGCCAGAATTCCTCGGCCTCGGCGGCGTCCGCCGCGACAAAGGCGTCCACGCCGTCGTAGGATTCGCAGATGCGCATGACGCC
>JAITEY010000272.1 GCA_031281815.1 Desulfovibrio sp.
GTTCTTCAATCAAATCGAGTTCAATAAATACACTTTTTTTCCACCCAATTAGATTATCAAGAATAGCTTTTGTATCTTTATCATAAATATCATTCATTATTGGCTGCTTCAGATTATGAAATTTTTGAAATTGATCTTCTGGTATTAATTTAAGAATCTTTTTTATAGAATTAACATTATATATAGAAATTTTTCCTGTCAATTCATCATCAGTTAATGATTTATAGTCTTCTAAGGATTTATTAAGCAAGGATTTATTATTTGTTATAATACCGTATTCAAAATTGCGTTTTAATCCTGATATCGTAAGATTAGCTGAGGTTATTATACATATAGTCCTATCAAAAATATAAAACTTTGCATGTAGATTAGATCTATTATATACAGTATTATGCTTAATAAGCTTTTTAATTGCTGCTATATCGGAAGCATGATTATAAAAACTTTTGAGATTAATATTTGTAATAAGCGTAACGCCGACATTATCTTTCTTTACAGATAGAATATCGTCTACAATTTCTTCTTTGACAAAAGGTGCACACAACTGTATCTCAGTATCAGCCGACTGACATAAGGATAAAAATTTTTCATGGAGTGGTGTATCTACTATATCGATCATTTTGCTACCCTGAAGATGGGGTATGCATACCGCCGTTTTAACCAAAAATGCGGTCTATTATGCAGGCGATGCCTTCAGCCGGGTGCCGGACCTGCGCGCCAGTATCTCCTTCGGCCGAGGCTCCGGCACCATTTCTAAGAACACGCTAATCTTGCCCTCAAGGCAATGTCAAGAGCGTGAAACTCAACTGTCGCGAGCAGATGGTATGACCGACTTAGGTAGCACATGATTTGACCGATGAGGAGCCCCAAAAAGGAGGCTCCCAGCGTCCGACGGCGCAAATTCATCTCGCCGTGTGCCCTTGTTTCCGCGAATCGGGCAAGGACAGCAAAACGCCGGAAAAGCCGATGGACAAGCCGGGCAAGCCGACGCTCTCCCGGAGAACATCCGCCGGCATTGCGCGAAATGTCCGACAAATTTCTCACATGCGCCGAAAACACCCTGCCGGGACTTGTCGAAAACCTTGCTTCTTCCTTGACAAAATCCCTCCCGGCCTCCTAAAGTACGGACGGCAATCCTCAACGGTCTTTCCGGCGGGGCAGCGTATCGCCGCCGTTTTTCCAGGGAGTCCTCATGTCCGGAAACATTCACGCGCAAAGAACCTATGCCTTGGCCGGCGCCGGGGGAAGCGGCAAAACCACTCTGGCGGAAATGCTCCTGCTGGAGGCGGGCGCCGTCGGCCGCCAGGGAAAAATCGAAGACGGCAACACCACTCTGGACTATGAACCCGAAGAAATCAAACGCCGCGGCAGCATTCAACCGGCCTTCGCCGCGTTCGCCCGCGGAGAAGCCGGACATTTTCTGGTCGATCTGCCCGGCGACGGGAATTTTATCGGCGACAGAGATATGGTGCTGACCGGCGTGGACGCCGCGCTCTTCGTCATCGACGCCGTCGACGGCGTGCGTCCCCTGACCCGGCGCGCCTGGAACGCCGTCAAAAAGGCCGGGTTGCCCACCTGCTGTGCAATCACCAAGCTGGACCGCGAACGCGCGGATTTCGACGCGGCCCTGGCCGGCCTGCCCTCCCTGCCGGGCATGCATCCGGTGCTGCTCTACGCCCCCATCGGCGGACAGACCGACTTCAAAGGACTTGTGGATATCCTGGCCGGCAAGGCGCTGATGTTCAAAGACGGCGGCGGCGTTGAAGAAGCCGCCCCCCCTGCGGACATGGCGCGGGACTTGGCCTCCCTGCGGGAAAAAGCCGTGGAAAACATCGCCGAAAGCGATGACGCCCTGATGGAAAAATACCTTGAAGAAGGTGAACTTGCCGAAGAAGAAATCCTGGACGGCCTGCGCCGGGGCGTGGTCGCCGGCAGACTGACGCCGGTGATCGCCGTTTCGGGCCTGGAAAACAAAGGCGCGGGCCCCTTGCTGGATATGATTGAACGCCTGCTGCCTTCCGGTTTGGAACACGCGCCCTTTGCCGGCAAGGACGGCACGACGCTCACGCCCTCGACGGACGGCCCGGCGGCCTGTTTCATTCTCAAAACCCTCTCCGACCCCTTCGCCGGGCAGCTTTCTCTGGCCAGGGTGCTCACCGGCGCCGTCAACTCGGACACGACGCTGAAAAACATGCGCAACGGCGAACATGAGCGTCTGGGCACACCCATGCTCATGCTCGGGAAAAACCAGACCCAGTGGAAAGAAAGCCTCGGGCCGGGAGCCGTGGTCGCCCTCGCCAAACTGAAAAATACGCGCACCGGGGACACCCTTTCCGGCGACAAACTCGCCTTTGCCCTCAAAACCCCGGAACTGTCGCCGCAGCTTATTTCTTACGCCCTGGCTCCCAAAGAGAAAGGCGAGGAAGACAAGGTGTACGCCGCCGTACAACGGCTGCTGGACGAAGACATCGCCCTGAAACTCGCCCGTGATGAGGAAACAGGCGACATCCTGGTGTCCGGCATGGGCCAGATGCATATAGAAACCGCCGTGGAACGCGCAAGGCGCCGCTACAAGGTGGATATCCTGCTCAAAACCCCCAAGGTGCCGTACCGCGAAACCATACGGGGCACGGCCCAGGTGCAGGGACGCCATAAGAAGCAGTCCGGCGGCCGCGGCCAGTTCGGCGATTGCTGGGTGGAATTCGCCCCCTTGGAACGCGGGGCGGGCTATGTGTTTGAAGACGGCATTGTCGGCGGCGTCATCCCCCGCCAGTATATTCCGGCCGTCGACAAAGGCGTACAGGAAGCCTCGGCCCGCGGCTTTCTGGCCGGCTATCCCATGGTGGACTTCAAGGCCAAGGTTTACGACGGCAGCTACCACACCGTGGACTCCTCGGAAATGGCCTTCAAGGTCGCCGGTTCCCTGGCTTTCAAAAAGGCCATGGAAAGCTGCAGGCCGATTCTGCTTGAACCCGTCGTTACTCTGACCATCACCGTGCCCGATGCCTGCATGGGCGACGTGATCGGCGACCTTTCCGGACGCAGGGGCAAGGTGCAGGGCTCGGAATCTACTGCCGGCGTCACGGAAATCAAGGCCCTCGCGCCCATGAATGAAATCCTGCGCTACGCCCCCGACCTGCGCTCCATGACCGGGGGACAGGGCAGCTTTACTGTGGAATTCTCGCATTATGAAGAGGCCCCGCCGCCGGTGACGGAAAAGGTGACGGCCGAATACCGGCAGAACAAGGCCCAGGAAGGATAACGCGATGCCGCCGTCCAGAAATACCAGGCAGCGTATGCTGATTCTGCATACCCTGCGCTCTTTCCCCGTGCATCCCACTGCTGTCGAACTTTACGCCAAGGCGCGGGAAGCCATGCCTTCCCTGAGCTTGGGAACGGTCTACCGCAATCTGGAAATGCTGACACGTTCCGGCGAGGTGATTTGCCTGGAACGTGCCGGCACGTCCAGGCGTTTCGACGGCAATACCGCCGCGCACGGGCATGTGCGCTGCTCCGTCTGCGGGCGCGTCGGGGACGTCGCCGGCGCCCTTCCCGACGCGGTACTCGACAACATCCGTTCTCCCGGCTTCGACATTCTGGGCATGGAAGTGGAATTCACGGGATTGTGCTCGGAATGCCGTTCCAAGGCGGAACGAGCCGGGGATCCCCCTGCGTTTCCCCGCAGGCGCGCGCGCATCGCCGGCGGGCATACCCCGCCCTTCCGCCTGCTTGAAAAACGCGTCGCCGCCAAAGATGCCCGGTCCGTTCGCCTGTGTGAAAAAAGCGTTGCCGGCGAAGAAACTCCGACCGGCCGCCCGTGCGAAAACCGCGTTGCCGGAGAAGACGCCTCTTCAGGTCGACCCTTTGACAAAGCGGGCGTCCGCGGGCGAGCGCGCGTCACCGGCCGCTGAAATGGGTTTTTTCTCTTCCCTGCGCAGGTTTTTCGGCGCTTCTCCCCAAGAGTCCGCACCCGCGTCCGGCCCGCCCGGCGAAAGCATTGCCGCCTCCGTCGCCTTTTCTCCGGAAGAGGAGGCCATGCTCGTGGAACTGCGCGCCCGCGACGCGCGCCTCTCCGCCTGGTTGGACGTGATTCTCAAGGATGTGGACGGGGCCGGTGAGCGGCTCTACGCCCGCATACGCTTCCTGCTCGCCGTTCTGGAAACCCCGGAGGAGGAAAGGGAGAAATTCGTCCGCACGTTCCGCTCCTGGCTGGAAGCCATGGAATACGAAAGTCTGGAGGATTTCCGCTCCGAACTGCAGTACCGCCTGGCCCTGGCCCTGGATCTGGAGGACGAGGAAGACGAACGCAGCCGCCTGCTGCTCAAGCTGACCGGCGGATTGTCCGCCACGCGCGAGCGTATTTCCCGCGGACTGAACCGCCTGTTCCTCTCGGGCCGGGCCGTGGACGCCGCGTTCTGGGACGAACTGGAAGAAACGTTGATACTCGCGGACACGGGCGCCGAAACGGCGCGCAAGCTGACGGAAAAACTGCGCGGCCGGGCCGCGACCGAAGGCATCGCCGACGCGGCGCTGTTACGCGACGCCCTGCGCGAGGAACTGCTCAAGGTGTTCAAGCCCGCGCGACGCATCAGCGCCGTCAACCCGCCCGAGGTCGTGCTGGTTATCGGGGTCAACGGCGCGGGCAAGACCACGACCGTCGCCAAGTTGTGCCACCGCGAAGCCCTGCGCGGCAAAAAAACTCTCCTGGCGGCCGCCGATACCTTCCGCGCCGCAGCTGTGGAACAACTGGAAATCTGGGCGGCCCGCGCCGGAGCGGACTTTTACGCCGGGAAACCCGGCGCGGACCCCGCCGCGGTGACCTACGAAGCATTGCAAAAGGGACTGCGCGAAGGGCACGACATCATCTTCGCCGATACCGCCGGCCGCCTGCACACCAAGACAAACCTCATGGGCGAACTGGGCAAGATATGCAGGGCGGCGGCCAAAGCCCACCCCGGAGCGCCGCACCGCACCGTCCTTGTCCTGGACGCCGGGGCGGGTCTGAACGCGCTGAACCAGATACGCACCTTCCGTCAATGCTGCGGCATCGACGAACTCATTCTGACCAAGCTGGACGGCACGGCCAAAGGCGGCACGGCGATTGCCGCCGCGGCTTTCGGCATCCCCATCTCCTTTGTCGGCGTAGGTGAAAAAATGGAAGACCTGCGCCCCTTCGACCCGGAAAGTTTCGTGTCGGCCCTGCTTGCCCAGAATCCACCGCGCTGAAAAGGAAAAAACCTCGTTGTGTTTGTAAAAACAATATGATAGGATTGATTTATCAAACGCAACCTATCACTAACGAGGTAAAAAAAAGTATTCCCCAAGCAAACATTGGTCAATACAGCACGCTGTTCAAAAAAAGCCGGGATCAAGAACGGTATTGCGCCGCCGCAGGGACATGCTGCCTCTGTGGGGCCGGGCTATCTCTTATTGCTGCGCGAGGTTATCGTCAAGCACCGGAACATAGAAGCCGCGATGGCGTATGCCCCGAGTCCGGAGCGCTGTGTGCGCCGCCTTCGTGAACTTACCGCAGGATAAATTCTATGGTTCAAAAAAATATATCCTCCTACATCAAGGAATTTCTGATAACGATGAAGCCGTGATTTCGCAAAAACGGCATAGTGCTTGCTTCCGTCGTACACAAGGCAACGACATCCAAGATGACAAAACTCGACCCGATAGTGAAGACCGTTTTGAACGGACAGGCGCTGACCCGGCAACAGGCCGTCGAATGTATTGCCGCCTTGCCGGACAATCTGCTGACCTTGCTGACTCTGGCCGGTACGGCGCGCGAACTCGGCGGCTCCCGCCCCTTTACCTGCGGCATCATCAACGCCAAATCCGGCCTCTGCCCGGAAGACTGCGCGTTCTGCGCCCAATCG
>JAITEY010000011.1 GCA_031281815.1 Desulfovibrio sp.
CCTCGGTTCCGTAGAGACGTTCAAAGTCAGCATCACTCATTCCCCTTTGAAACTGAACTTGATTGCGTGGCATATTCAACTCCTGAGTTTCATTTTGGATACCACATTTCCTTCTGCCTGTATAGTGGCTGAACGTCGTACGTAATCAGGTTTCCTTAACGGTAACCCGCTGAAACAGCAACCGGGCGCGAGGGGCGCATTGAGTGAGTAAAATAAGGACAGCCGGCGCGAAATAATGGGTATTTTTGCGTCGGCTTCGCGCTGCCGGCCGAGCAAGCTGCATAAAAAAGATAATTATTATAGATAATTATAGAAATGAACCGGCTCGGCACACTTTTCGCTATGGAAGGGATGATGCCGGGCGATGCCGGAAGCGGCCGAGGCCGATACACCCGCCGTCCCGGCAAGGCAAATGCGCACAAGCAGGTTTGTACCCCGAAATCTCAACAAAACACAGAAGGAAGATGCGACAATGCAAAAGAACACACTTCTCTCAAAACGCGCGGCGCCGGCTCTTGTTCCGGCATCGGCGCTGCTCCTGGTACTCTGTCTTGCCGGCGCGGCTTACGCGCAGGGCCCGCGGGGAGGCTGCGGATATTACTCCCTGTCCCCGGAACAGCAGAAAGCCGCGCAGGAAATTCAGGACGCGTTCGACGCCCGCATCCGCCCTGTGCAGCAACAGCTTTTCGCAAAGCAGGCTGAATTGGACGCCTTGTATTACAAGGGCACCCCGCAAAACGACGCGAAGGTGCAGTCGCTCATGAAGGAAATCCGCACCCTGGACTCGGAACTGTACACGGCCTTTGCGGAGCAGCGCAAGCAGATGAACGACAGGGATATTCCGCACTACAGCGGCATGCGGCGCGGCTTCGGTTGCCCGGCGCCGGGTCCCGGTTTTGACGGTCCCGGATACGGCGGCCACGGATACGGCGGCGGCATGACGCGGCACGGCATGCATCGCGGCGGCGGCGGTTGCGGTTGGTGACGCGGCGGAATACAGGCATTGCGAGGGGGCTCCGGTCCCCTCAAATGTTTCCGGCAGACCGCCTCCCGAGCCGGCGCAAGACCGATGCTTCCCCTTCCCCGGACCCGGTTCGTTTTTTTCCGATGAACTCCGGCTTTACACGGAGAAAAAAGACAGTTACGATAACTTCTCTTCCAGGAGGCCGGAGGGTGTGGGAGCGGACTGAACCGCATTTCGGTGAGCATGATTTCGAAACTGTTTCCATGTGATGCAGACTCCGCCCGGCCCCGCAATGCGGGAGCCGGGCGGCTTGTCGCTTCTTTGCGGCAAGGGACTGCAAGGCTCTTTTTCGCGGCGGTCAAACGGGAATCTCCCTGAAGGGAGAGCCTGCGGAGTATAAAAGGAAATCGGGATGGGAAACGGCACTAAGCGCTTCTTCAACCGAATGACGCAGTTCGCGAACACGTTCAACCTCGGTTTGCGCGCCAAGCTGCTTGTCATTTTCCTTGTGGTCAAGGTTGTTCCCTTGATACTGCTGGCCTGGATAGCCTGGCAACAGTTTTTGAATCTGGGCGAGATACTCGAAGATATTGCCGTCGAAGACTCCAAGGAGGCGCTGAACGCCGGCGCGGTGGACAACATCGAACGCATGTCCACGACCGCCGCTGAAAAGGTGGCGTCTTTCCTGTACCGGCGCGATAAAGACCTCCTGTATCTGGCCGCGCTGACGCCTGACGGAGACGGCGACGCCGCATACGGAAAGCTTGAAGCGGCCTATACAGCCTTTGCGAAACACGCGACGAGCAGGCTGATCAAGAAAGGCGAATGGGTCCTTGCGCCGGACGGCAAGTCATGGGTCCCCGCGGGAAACGACCACGCGCCCCCCGGATCGGGACAGCGCGCCCCCGATTCGAAGATTTTCTCCACCAACCCTGAAAACAACGATGTCGTCAACGGCTCGACCTTCAGTCACCGCATGCCCGATGACTTCATCTATGAAGACGTCCCCCTGTACGACGAAATCACCTTCGTCGGCCTTGACGGCAAAGAAAAAGTCAAAGTCGTCACCGGCGCCCTGCCGGAATTTTCCGCCTCGCCGCGCAAAATTCATTTCCCCATGAGCACGGAGAAAAAAGACGTCTCCGACAGACTCAACACCTACGTCAAGGCCGAAACCTACTGGTCCGAAGTCAGCAGGATGAAAGCGGGCGAAATCTATGTATCGGATGTCACGGGCGCCTATGCGGGGTCCAACTTCATCGGCATGTACACGCCGGAAAACCTTGAAAAAGCATCGGCTGCGCGCGGCTACCCCATAGACTATGAGCCGCAGACCCAGGCCTATGCCGGAGAAGAAAATCCCAACGGACGGCGCTTTGAAGGAATAGTGCGCTGGGCTGCCCCGGTGGCCGGCAAGGACGGCAAAATCATCGGCTATGTCACCTTTGCCCTGAATCACGACCACATCATGGAGTTCGTGGACCACCTCACGCCCATGAGCGAGCGCTCCACGGAACTGCCGAGCGCCTACGCGGGCAATTACGCCTTTATCTGGGATTACATGAGCCGCAGCATCTGCCACCCGCGGCACCACTCCATTGTCGGGTTCGACCCGGAAACGGGCAAGCGTGCCGTCCCCTGGCTGGAGTCCGGCCTGTACAACGGGATGTTGGAGGCGGGCTTCGCCGAAGAGGATTGGGAAGACTACATCAAAACCCTGGATTACACGCCCTTTGACAGTACAAATCCGCTCAGCAGACAGTCGCGGACGAAAAAACCGGCCCCGGAACTGACCAGAAAAGGCATGATCGGGCTGGACGGACGCTATCTCAACAACGCGCCGCAGTGCACAGGCTGGCTGGACTTGACCCGTGACGGCGGGTCGGGGTCGCTCTACATTCTCTGGAGCGGAATTTACAAGCTGAATACCGCCGCAGCCATTCCGTACTACACGGGGCAGTACGCGCCTTCCGAAGCCAACGGTCACTCCCGGCGCGGCTTCGGTTTCGTGGCCATCGGCTCCGGTCTCGAAGATTTCACGAGCCCGGCCAAAGCGACGGAGGACAAGCTTGAAAAGGCCATCCAGGGGCACCTGACCGGCACCTTCCTGCAACTCGCCGGGACGACGGTCATCCTGATTATCCTGGTTGTGCTGATTGCCGTCTGGATGGCTTCGTTTTTGACAAACCAAATCAAAAAACTGATCGAAGGCATCTCACGGTTTAAAGCCGGCGAACGGCAATTCCGTTTCAAGTCCGAGGTGAAGGATGAATTCGGCACCTTGGCGGATTCTTTCGACGAAATGGCCGACAGCCTCGTGGAGAGCGTCCACAATTCGCTCTGCATTACCGACCTGAACCGCAAAATCATCTATATGAACGAAACGGGGCTTGCGGCTTACGGCAAGACCCTGGAAGAAATGGTCGAACTAACATACGGCGACAGTTGGTTCATGTTTGTCTTCGGTTCGGAATACTGCCCCATCACGGCGCTGGAGGAAGGCCGCGAGGCGGCGGTGTACCACCACGAGGCCGACAACATTTATCTGAAAGCGAGAGCATCCTACCTGATGGGCAACAACGGCGAAAAAATCGGCTACATCATCGAAAGCACGGATGTCACCGATATTGAAACCGCCAGGAAAAAAGCCGAAGAAGGCAGCCGCGCGAAAACCGCGTTTCTGTCGACCATGAGTCACGAAATCCGCACCCCGTTGAACGCCATCATCGGCATGACCGCGCTGGGCATGTCCGCTCCCGGCACTGAACGCAAGGATTATTGTTTCGGAAAAATTGAAGACGCTTCCGTCCATTTGCTCGGCGTCATCAACGATATTCTGGATATCTCCAAGATAGAGGCGAACAAGTTCGAGATTGCGCCTGAACTGTTCAATTTTGAAAAATTGCTTCAGAAAGTGGTCAACGTCATCAACTTCCGCGTGGGTGAAAAGCAGCAGAACCTCATCGTTTCCCTGGACAAGCACATCCCGCGTATGCTGATTGCCGACGACCAGCGCCTGGCGCAGGTCATCACCAACCTGTTGTCCAACGCAGTAAAATTTACGCCGGAGGGCGGGACCGTCCGCCTGAATACCCGTCTGCTCGGCGAGGAAGACGGGCTTTGTTCCATACAGATTGAAGTGACGGATACCGGCATCGGCATCAGCAAGGAACACCAGGCCCGTCTGTTCTCCTCGTTCACGCAGGCGGACAGCGGCATCACGCGCAAGTTCGGCGGCACGGGACTCGGCCTTGCGATTTCCAAACATATCATTGAAATCATGGGCGGGCGGATATGGGTTGTCTCCGAACCCGACCGGGGTTCGACCTTTGCCTTTGTCGTACCGGCGCGGCGGGGCGAGGGCGAGAAAGGACGCAGCCTTTTGAACCCCGATGTGCGCCGCGACAACATGCGCGTCCTCGCCGTGGACGACATGTCGGAAATACTGGAATACTTCCGCGATATCGCGCAGCGTTTCGGAATCAACTGCGACATCGCCCCCGGCGGCCCGGAAGCCCTGGAACTGATCAGGCAGCGCGGCCCCTACGACATGTATTTTATAGACTGGAAAATGCCCGACATGGACGGCATCGAGCTTTCCCGCCGCATTCGCGAGGATTCTTCGACGAAATCCGTGGTCATCATGATTTCCGCCGCGGAATGGAGCAGTGTCGAAAGCATAGCCAGAGCCGCCGGCGTGGACAGGTTCCTGGCCAAGCCGCTGTTCCCGTCCGCCATACTGGACTGCATCAACGAATGCCTGGGCGAGAACACCCTGCCGGAGGATTCGGACGCGCAGGCGGACAACCCGGACGACTTTTCGGGCCGTTGCGTACTGCTGGCCGAGGATGTGGAGGTCAACCGGGAAATCGTGCTCGCCCTGCTTGAGCCGACGGGCATTACCGTCGACTGCGCCGAGAACGGGCACATCGCGGTTGAGATGTTCACGACCGCGCCTGAGCGATACGACCTTATCTTCATGGATATGCAGATGCCCGAAAAGGACGGTCTGCAAGCCACCCGGCTCATCCGCGCCCTTGACGCGCCCAAGGCGAAAACAATTCCCATCGTCGCCATGACCGCCAACGTGTTTCGTGAGGACATAGAAAAATGCCTCGCCGCGGGCATGAACGACCATCTGGGAAAACCGCTCGACTTCAACGAGGTGCTGAAAATCCTGCGCCGCTACTGCCCCGCGCGCGCCGCCGGATGATCTCCCGGAATCGCCGGTTGTTGTTCCAGGGTTTGGGGCGGCGCCCCGGCATCACGCTACCTGTTTGAGCAGGGCGTTTACGCGGGCCGTCGCTTTTTGGAAATCGGCTTCGAGCATCATTTCCGCCGTTTCAAATACGGCGTTGCGCATTGTTTCGGGCAGCGCCAGAATTTGCAGGCGCGCCAGCGCGGCATCCGCGGCCTCGATATCCACGGCTTCCAGCGCGTCGCGCAGTTGCGCCAGGAGGGTGCGGATTTCCGGGTCGGGGGGCGCCGTGCCGTCTTCGTGATCCGCAGCGGTCGTTGCCTGCCGTACAACATCGTCGATCCGCGCAACGAGCGCGGCGAGCTGCTCCCTGAAGGAGGCAAGATGCCTGCCGATCGCGGCGATGTCGGCCTCCCGTCCCGCCTTTTCCAGCAGGGCGGCAAGCTGCGAGAGTCCGCCCGCGCCGACGGAGGCCAGCGCGCTTTTCAGGGCGTGCACCTGCGTGGTGAAGGCGCTCAGAGACGACGCATCCGGCACTTGGGCGAGCAACGCGAAAGCGGTTTCCGCATCCCTGCGGAACACCTTCAGCAAATCCGTGTAAAGGCGCAGCGAGCCGCCGATACGGGCAACCCCGGCAGCGACGTCGACGCCCGCCATATCGGGGAAGGCGGTTACCGCGGGCATTGCCGTTTTCCGGGTCAGTTCGTCGGCCGGCGCCGTTTCCCGGCGTTGTTCGACGGGAATCCATTTTTTCAGCAGCGCGTCCAGCTTGGGCACTTCAATGGGCTTGGCGATAAAGTCGTTGAAGCCGTTTTCCAAAAACATCTCGCGCATACCGGACACGGCGTTGGCCGTGAGCGCGACAACGGGCATTGTCCGGCAGCGTTCGTCGGGCATGGCCCGGACGGCGCGGGTCGTCTCCACGCCGTCCATGCCCGGCATCATGTGGTCCATGAGCACGAGGTCGTAGGCATCGGCTTCAATCCGCGCCAGGGCGTCCTCTCCGCTTCGGCAGGCGGTGATTTTCATCCCGTACGGCGCGAGCAGCCCTTCCGCCACGGCCAGGTTGGTTTCCATGTCGTCCACGATGAGGACGCGAAAATCCGGAGCGGTAAAGCGGATATCGCGCGCCGGGGTGTTGCCGGCGATCCTGTTGCTCAGGGGCCCCATGGGGGCGGCATCGGCGACGCCCTGCGTAAGGGTCGCCGTGAAGATCGAGCCGACGCCGTATTCGCTTTCCACGCGTATGTCGCCGTCCATGGCGCGACACAGGCTGCGCGCTATGGCGAGGCCGAGGCCGGTACCTTCAATGGCCTTGTTGTACTTTTGATTGATGCGTACAAAATCGCCGAACAGGCGAGTCAGATTCTCGGGTTTTATGCCGATGCCGCTGTCGGCGACCGTAAAGGTCAGCCGGGCTGTTTCAGGGGCGACGGGCTCATACCTTGCCGAAAACCAGATAAACCCTTTCCTGGTGTATTTCACGGCATTGGAGAGCAGGTTGAGCAGCACCTGCCGCACCCGCATCTCGTCGCCGACAAGAAAAGCCGGGATGGATTCATCCAGGTCGATTTCAAAGCGCAACGGCGACTCCATCAGGCGGACTTTGATAATCATCAGCACATCGTTCAGCAGGGAGGCGGTTTGATAGGGCGCGCGGCTTATTTCCATCCGGCCGGATTCAATCTTGGAGAAATCAAGGATATCGTTGATAATGGACAGCAGGTTCGCGCCGGCCTGCTTGATGCCGGCAATGTATTCCGTGCACTGTTCCTTGCCGCAGTGCATGGCGGCCAACTCGCTCAGTCCCAGGACGGCGTTCAGGGGAGTGCGTATCTCGTGGCTCATGCGGGCCAGGAAAAGGCTTTTGGCTTCGGCGCCGGCAACGGCTTCCTCCTTGGCGCGAATCAGGCTGCTCCGGACATTGTGCAGTTTGCCTATGTATACCGCCGCCAGCAGCGACGCCCCGAGCGCCGTGACCATGACGCCCGCCAGCACCAGCGTGAGGCTGTCGAGGGGCTGCATGAGCCTTTCCGTGCTCAGGACGATGCCCAGCCTCCAGCCGGTAGCTTCGGATATTTCTCTGCTGAACACGGTATAGTTGCGGCCGTCGAGATGCTTGAACGTGCCTGTGAATACTTTTTGGTCGAGTATTGCCTGGGCAAGCGCGGATAATCCCCGGTAGCCGGCCTCTACATCGGCCCGGAGAAGGTTGACCCGTATCTTTAATTCCGGAAGCTGCGAAGAAAAAATCATGCCGTTTTTATCAGCGATCCAGGCGTTGCTCGACAGCACCAGGCCCATGCTGATTTCACGTATGGCCGTATCAATACGGTCCAGGGACATCTCAATACCCAGCAGCAGGCGAATGCCTCCGCCGGGGTGTTTTACGGCATGCACCAGGATCAGGGCAGGTCGGCCCGTATTGCGGGAAATAAGGGGTTCGCTGAAGGCGCTGTCCTGTTCCCCGGTATAGACGCTCTGTATATAGGCGCGGTCGGCAATGTCGATATAGTTTCCCGGTGTGGTGGTGGCCCGCCCGTCCGGCCATACGACAAACACGCTGGGGATGTCGTTGCCCACCTTGCCCACCTGGCCGTAGGCGGCGGCTTCCACCAGTTGGTGCGAGCCGTACATGAAAATTTCCTGCCGGGCCAGGGTACCCAGCAATTTTTGATACGAACGGATGATTTCGTTTATTGTTTCGGCTTTGGCTTCCAGTATCTGAAAAGAGGAGTTTGTCAGCAGGTTTTCCAGGTTGCTCCTCCCCTGGATGGTGACGACGATGAAGAGGCCGGTCAAAGCGCATAAGACCAGCAGTTCTATACAGACGACAACGGTAAAGCTGACGGTCTTTTTCCCCATATCGTCCCGCCGGATGAACCTGAGTAACCGGGGCGCGCCGGCATCCCGGCTCGGCGCATACCTTATGAAAATGTTTATCCCAAGCCTGTCCGGGAGTCAAACCGGCAGGCTGCGACAACCGGCAGGCTGCGCCGCGCCTTCACCCTCCTCACCGGTTGACAGGCCGGGGACAACGCGGCAGATCTCCTGCATGAGCCGTCCGGCGCAGCCGGGCGCGTAGTTTCTCGATAAGGAGCGGACATGGCAGCGGAACGGGGACAATGGGGATCGCGCATCGGCTTTGTGCTGGCCGCCGCAGGATCTGCCGTCGGGCTGGGGTCTGTCTGGAAGTTTCCTTATATGGCGGGAGCCAACGGCGGAAGCGCGTTTCTGATCATGTATCTTGCTGCCGTGCTGGGCATCGGCATGAGCATGATGCTGGCGGAATTGGCCGTCGGCAGGGCCGCCCGCAAGGACGCCGTGGGGGCGTACAGCATGCTCGGCGGGCAGAAGTGGAGCGTTTTCGGCTACCTCAGCCTCACAGCCGCCTTTATTATCCTGTCGTTTTACTGCGTGGTGGGAGGCTGGACCGTGGGATACCTGCTCAAGGCCGTGCGGGGAACCCTGCTTGCTCCCGCTGACGCGGAAGGTTTCAAACTGCAGTTCAGCGCCTTTATCGGCGATCCCGCTTACAGTCTGGTCTTTTCGGCCGTATTCATGCTGATGACCGTGGGCATCATCCTGGGAGGAGTGCAAGGCGGCATCGAGCGCGTCAGCAAGGTGCTCATGCCCCTGCTGCTGTTGCTCATGATCCTGATGATCGCGCGCTCCCTTACCCTGCCCGGGGCCGTAGAGGGGGTAAAGTTCCTGCTGGTGCCCGATCTGGGCAAGATTACCCCCCGTGTGCTCACCGACGCCATGGGATTCGCCTGCTTTTCGCTCTCCTTGGGCTTCGGCGGCATGCTGACCTACGGTTCTTATATGGGCAAGGGAGAGAATATAGTCAAGGCTGCGTTCTGGGTGGTCGGCCTGCAAATCGTGTACACGCTGACGGCCGGGTTCATGGTCATGCCCGCGGTGTTCGCCTTCGGCATGGAGCCTTCGGCAGGGCCCGGCCTTTCCTACATCACCCTTCCGGCGGTATTCAAAGCCATGCAAGGCGGGGCTTTTTTCGCCGCGGTGTTTTTCTCCCTGCTGCTCATTGCCGCGCTGACCTCCTCGGTGTCCATTCTGGAACCCATCGTCGCCCACCTCATTGACCGGCACGGCGTATCACGCAAAAAAGCATCCTGCGGCACAGCCGCGGCCTGCTTTCTCGCGGGCATTCCGGCGGCCTGGTCCTTCGGCCCGTGGGAAGAGGTCCGCGTTTTCGGGCTTAATCCCTTCGAGCTTATGGATTATGTGACGTCCAACATCATGCTGCCGATCAACGTGCTGGCCGGGTGCCTGCTCATGGGTTGGTTCAGGAAGCGTACGCTGCGCCGTGAGCTTTACCCGGGCCGTCATGGAAACGACGGCAAGGACTGTCCTCTGCCCGGCTGGGTTTCCCTGGTGGAAGCCGGTTGCCGGTTCATCGCCCCTGCCGCCGTCGCGGCCACGCTGCTCGCCGGTATTTTATGAGCTCAAGCAGACGCGATGACAAGAGGGCGGCCTGATGCCCGCCGTTTGATCCCCGATGCGCGGCATGGCGTCGGCTGTCGGCAACCTCCCCAGGGCGCGTGACGGCGGACGGGAGCTTGCGGAGCTGGAAACGGTCAAAGCCGTTTTGGGGCAGGAGTTTACGCAGAAGGAAGAACTTGCCCTGGTGCGGGAAAACCACGGCCTGGCTATGTGTCGGAATGGGTGCCGAAGACCGCGCCTGCGGCGGACGCGGCGGTACCGGACACAGCGGTTCAGGCACAGGGAATGAGGATGCGATGAGCGCGGCAAAGGTCGAAAAAATTTCCTGATTACGCATAATGTTCAGCCAATTTTAAGAGTCTGTAAGGCATGGGGGGAGTCCTGAGAGCGACATAGGCAAGTCGTACAAATAAATCCGGTAGGCTGAACCTGCGA
>JAITEY010000045.1 GCA_031281815.1 Desulfovibrio sp.
GGCGTCCGCCGGCTCTTTTTGCACGGTCAAGCCGAAGGCGATGTTGTCGAACACGGTCATATAACGGAACAGCGCGTAATTCTGAAACACGAAACCTATACCGCGCCGGCCGGGGGCGACGTCGTTCACGCGCGCGCCGTCGATGAAGATGTCTCCGGAATCGGGGCGTTCCAACCCGGCGATCATGCGCAGTATCGTGGTCTTGCCGCTGCCGCTCGGGCCGAGCAGCGCGGCCAGCACGCCGCGGGCAATGCCGAAGCCGACATTGCGCGAGGCATGGACGTCGCCGAAAGCTTTGTTGATGTTCTTTAACTCAACGTACATTGAAGTCGTCTTCCTTATGAGCAAGATATTCCACGATGTTGCGCGCCGTCAGAATCAGCACGGCCGCACCGGCCAGGATGGCGGATACGGCAAAGGCCGCCGTGAACTGATATTCGCTGTACAAAATTTCAACATGCAGGGGCAGCGTATTGGTTTTGCCGCGCAGGTGGCCCGATACCACGGAAACCGCGCCGAATTCTCCCATGGCCCGCGCCGCGCACAGGATGACGCTGTACAGCAGCGCCCAGCGGATATGCGGAAAGGTGACTCTGCGGAAGATGGTCACAAAGCCGGCGCCCATGAGCGCGGCGGCCTGCTCCTCGTCCGTGCCCCGCGCCTCAAGCGTCGGTATCAATTCCCGCGCGACAAAGGGAAAGGTAACGAACACCGTGGCCAGGATTATGCCCGGCTCAGCAAATACAACCTTTATGTCGTGCGCGTCCAGAAAAGGATGTAGAGGGCTGATGCGTCCGAAGATGAGAATGAAGACCAGTCCGGCTATGACCGGAGAAACGGCAAACGGAATGTCGATCAAGGTGCTCAGTATACCTTTGCCGCGGAAAGAAAAGCGGGTCACGGCCCAGGCCGCCGTCAGACCGAACAGGGTGTTTATCAACACCGCGGCGACTGTTGCCGTCAAGGTCAGACGCAGGGCCTTGAGCGTATACGGGTCCGTCACAGCCCGCAGGAAAGCGTTCAGACCGGAACTGAAGGCTTCCGCAAGCACGACGACCAAGGGCAGCACCAGCATGACCCCGATGAAAAGCACGCTGACGGCGATGAGCAGGCGCGGTATCCAGACCTCTTTGCGCATGGCTACCCCTTGCTGAAAGATGCGGCCCGCGACTGCACGCAGTTGATGCCGAACATGACGGTAAAGGAAACAACCAGCATGACCAGGGCTATGGCGGCGGACTCGTCGTAATTGAACTGTTCCAGTTTGCTCATGATCAGCAGAGGGGCTATTTCCGTTTTGAAGGGCCTGGTCCCGGCGATGAAGACCACGCTGCCGTATTCCCCGAGCGCCCTGGCAAAAGCCAGGCCGAAGCCGGTGAGGATTGCGGGCGTCAGTTCCGGCAGGATGATTTTCCGGAATATGCGCTCGCGCGACGCGCCGAGCATACGGCCGGCTTCCTCGTAAGCCCCGTCAAGCTGTTCAAGGACCGGCTGTATGGTGCGGACTATGAACGGCAGAGTGATGAAGGTCATGGCGATGATGATGCCTGCTCTGGTGTAGGCGATTTTGATGCCTGCGGCGGCAAAGCCGCTGCCGATCCAGCCCTTGTCGGAATACAGGGCCGTAAGGGCTATGCCGGCCACCGCCGTGGGGAGCGCGAAAGGCAATTCTATCAGACCGTCGATAAGCCTGCGTCCGGGAAACCGGTAGCGCGTCAACACCCAGGCCAGGATCAGACCGAAAACACAGTTGATGCCTGCGGCGGCAAAAGAACAGAGAAAGCTGACCTCATAGCCGGCCAGTATGCGCGGGTCGGAAAGCGCCTGCCGGAAACCCGACCAGCCCGCATCCGAGCTTTGCACGGCAAGAAAGAGCATGGGAATCAGCACCATCATGCTCACAAAGCTTGTGGTCAAGCCGAGAGATACGCCGAATCCGGGTATAATACGTTTTGCCGAGTGTCGTTTCATCAATGACGCCTTTACGGTTCCACACTATAACTACATACCTCCGGCGGCCAAGGGCTCCGCCCTTGGAACCCGCTGGGGGAAATGATTTCCCCCAGACTCCCTCAACTTTGAAGTATTCATGTGCAGCGTTACACGGTACGGGCGGATTCCAGCCGGGTGTGCCGTTCCGTGCCTGACGAAAAAAACTTACCGGGTATATATCCGGTCGAAAATGCCGCCGTCCGTGAAATGCTTGGTTTGGGCTTTTTCCCAGCCGCCGAACAGCGGGTCGTCTATGGTTATCAGGTTGACTTTCAGGTCGAACACATCGGCGAACTCCGCCGCGATTTTCGGATTGCTCGGGCGGTAATGGTTTTTCCCGGCAATGCGCTGGCCTTCATCGGAATACAGGTAGTCGAGATAAGCGTTTGCAAGCTCCCGCGAACCGCGTTTGTCCACCACCGCATCCACTATGGCCACCGGGGGCTCGGCAAGTATGCTCAAGTCCGGGGTGACGATTTCGAAATCGTTCTTGTGTTCGGCTATGGCAAGATAGGCTTCGTTTTCCCAAGCCAACAGCACGTCTCCTTGCCCGTTGCGGACAAAGGTGTTGGTGGAACCGCGGGCGCCGGTGTCCAAAACCAGCACGTTGCGGAAGAGCTTGCCGATGAAGTCGAGGACGGCTTTTTCATCCCCCTTGTATTCCTTCTGCGCCCAAGCCCAGGCCGCCAGATAATTCCAGCGCGCCCCGCCGGAAGTCTTGGGATTGGGAGTGATGACGCCGACTCCGTCTTTGGCCAGATCGCCCCATGTTTTCAGGTTTTTCGGGTTGCCTTTGCGCACGAGAAAAACAATGGTGGACGTATACGGTGAACTGTTGGAGGGAAAGTCTTTCTGCCAGCCTTTTTTGATGAGCCCGGCCTTTTCGATGGCGGAAATGTCGTAGGCCAGAGCCAGGGTGACCACGTCCGCCTGATTGCCTTCAATGACCGCCCGCGCCTGTTTGCCCGATCCGCCGTGGGACTGCACTATGGTGACGTCCGCTCCGGTCTTGTTCTTCCAGAATTTGCGGAAGGCAGCGTTATACTGTTCGTACAGTTCGCGGGTCGGGTCATAAGAAACATTGGTGAGTTCCGTCGGCGCGGCCTTAACCGGCGGCGCCGAAAATCCGGCAAAGCTTACCGGCAGAAGCAGCGCAAACAATACAAATGCCCACCGCGCCCGACGTTGAAACATCAGCGTTGTCTTTTTCATACCCCTTTCCTTTGTTGAAGGTTGCCCTATGCGGCAGAGCCGCGAAACAGTGATATAGGTACGGGCAAGGCCGGCAAAGAATTTATTTCGCATAACGATATACGCCTGCTGTATGCCGGCGCAGTTGCGGGTGCGGCATGCCGGAAAACGCCGTCGTACAAAAGGTCGCCGACAGAGAGAGGGTCTGCGCGCCCGCCCTTTGCCGGACAGATGTCGGCATCGTGAAAATCCTTGCACCCCGACGAGAAATAATTTATAATAAAGTCAATAAGCTTACTCATATTCAAAGGAAGCCCACGGAATGGAACTGCAAAAACTCAGAATTCTACGCCACGCTGCCGCCTGCGGGTTCAATCTGACCAAGGCGGCGGAAGCGCTGCATACGTCGCAGCCGGGGGTCAGCAGGCAGATCCGCGAGTTGGAGGATGAACTCGGGGTCGCGCTGTTCATCCGGTCGGGTAAGCGTTTGCTGGGTATGACCGAGCCGGGCAGGGAGATATTGGAAATAGCCGACAGGGTACTGGCGGAAGTCAACAACATTCGTAACGTCCCGAGCCGTTTCAGGCAGAAGGAGTCCGGCATACTGCGCGCTGCAGTCGATATCCGCTGTCAGGTCCGGCTGCCCGAAATGCTTACGCGCTTTCATGCCTCCTATCCGCAGGTGCGCGCCGTTGTCCGGGGTATGAACAGCAGCGAGGCGGGAGCGGCGTTGCTGAACGACGAAGCGGATATAGGCGTTGCAGGGGACCGTCTGCGCGATATTCGCGATTTGGCGGTTTTCCCTTGTTTCTCTATGACGTTTACGGCGGCGATACCGCTTTCTCTGCCGCCTGCGAAGGCCAAATGTCCGACCCTGGAGAGTCTGGCCGAGCATCCGCTGCTGACCTGCTGCGAGGGGAGCGAAGCACGGCGCTGCGTGGACAATGTATTTTCAGCATCAGGAATAAAGCCGAACATCGTGATTACCGCGGACGAGCCGGCTTGCTTGATACGCTGCGCCGCACGCGGCATGGGCATTGCCCTCTTTTGCGGTGAATTGCCTGTTCAGGAAAAAGGCGTGCGCGTACGTGACATGAGCGACATCTTCGGAAAAGCCTCCTTTTTTGTTGCTCTGCGCCGAGGCAAGATCCTCAGAGATTTCGAAATTCAATTTGTCCGGTATCTTCTGCCGAACATGGACGAGGAAACATTACGCCGCGCCGTCATGAGCAGAGAGATGCCGTCCTATGTGCCGGGGTATGCCATCTGATTCCGCTTGCGAAGCCGAACTGCGTCCGTGCAGTTTTGCGTTGTCGGTTGCGGAGTGAACGCTGTCCTCTGCCTTACCCCGCCTCGCCCCTTCGATACTTCGCACCGCTTTCCCAAACAGCGGCATTGCCGCCTGCCTACCTGTCCGCCTCCTGCGGCCTTACCCCGTCCTTGTCGATTTTTTACTGCCGATTTTTTACTTGCGCAGTTTTGAATAACTAGGTAAAATAATAAAGTTTTATTCGGAGAAAGGGTTTTGATTTTGGTATCATGCCATAATTGTTGTATAAAAATATTATATACGCGATGTGGCGATGTACTGCACCAGCGCGAATTTTCATTCATGTATTTTGTTTCAAATGCCTTATTAATTTCCACAGAACTCAGTAAGATGGACAGTACCTATCCATGAATAAGCACAAGCAATTTCTGAATGCCATCCTTGATGCCTCTCTAGACGGTATAATTGCGCTGTCGGAAGCGTCGGAAGTGCCGTATGCGACATCTACATATTCAACATGGTTTCCAGGATGGGAGAAATTACGGTATAAAGATACGATTTATATCGTTCGCGATTTTTACTCAAAATATGTCGTCAATATTGATACGCTTATCGACCTTATTGCCGCAGTACGCCTGACACAAGAACTTCGCGAAGAAAAAATATATATGAAAAGTGGGCGTATATTACATATCTTCGGCAAAACTGTTAAAACTTCTGACGGATATGAAACAGAAGTATGGGTCCATCGTGATATTACTGAACAATGCAGGAAAGACGAACAACTGCAATTACGCCTTCAGCTTATTACAGCTGTTCTCAATGCATCAAACGATGCTATTTTCACGATTGTGGAAGGCATCGAAGAACCTTTGGCCAACGCAAAGTATTCTTTGTTTTTTCCCGGTTGGGAAAAAGCTTTGCGTTATGGTCAACCACTTAAAGAAGTTGAAGATTTCTTTTCACAATATCTTGTAGACTGGGAAGAGCACGTTGCTTTGGTTGCCGCAGTTCGGGAAACCGGACAACAGCATCGTACGGTCATTCACCATAAGGACGGCAGGATTATCGATATGTCCGGCAAGATGGTGGATGCCGAGTTCATCCGGGGTGGCACGTTGGAAATTTACACACTCAAGGACATTACGGAAGAAGTCCGCAGCAGACAAAAAATGCGGGCAATGCAACTGACTGTGGACAACTTGTCCGAGCCTGTTGTCTGGTGCGACCTCCAAGGAAAGATTACCTACGTCAATCCGGCGGTATGCGCAGCGCTCGGATATGACGAAACGGCGGAAATTCTCGGAAAGAGCATTCAGCGCTTTTATGAAACGCAGCAAACCGGCGACACCGTTTCCTATACCTGGAGCGCGACGCTTGCCGCTTTGCGCGCGGACACGCACATCAAATTCGATCATGCGACTTTTATCAAGAAAGACGGCACACCATTGCATTGTACGATACTGATTGATTATATTACTCAGGGTAGTGAGCCTTTTTTGGCGATGTGCTTTCATGATTTGTCTGAACACATCCAGCGGCTGAAAGCGGAGCGGGCCGCGGAAGCAAAATCGGAATTTCTTGCCCGTACGAGCCATGAGATTCGCACGCCCATGAACGCAATCATCGGACTGAGTGAGCTCGCGCGAAGAGAATACGGCAAGCCGAAGGCGCTTGAATATATTATGGGCATAAAAAGCGCCGGTGCGAGTCTGTTGGCCATTATCAACGACATCCTTGATTTGGCCAAAATTGAGTCCGGCAACCTGCCGATACTTCCTGCGGTATACGAAACGGCCTCGCTCCTGAATGACGCGCTGAGCGTCATCCGCGCCCGGATGATGGAAACGCCGCTTGAACTGATTGCGGATATATCCCCGGACATTCCCGGCCATATGATTGGCGACGAGCGTCGTGTCAGGCAAATCCTGCTCAATCTTTTGAGCAATGCCGTGAAATACACGCACCGGGGTTTCGTCAAAGTCTCCGCTTCCGGCGAGTTTGTATCGGAGGATACGATACGTCTGGCATTCACGGTGGAAGACAGCGGCATCGGCATCAAAAGCGAAGATGTGCCGAAGCTGTTTGAAGCGTTCAGGCGTTTTGACGAAAAGCGCAACATCGGCATCGAGGGCACGGGCCTCGGGTTGGCCATAGCCCAAAGCCTGTGCAAGGCCATGTGCGGCGAAATCACGGTACGGAGCGAGTACGGCAAGGGCTCCGTTTTTACGGCAACGCTGCTTCAGACCGTGAACGACAGGACGCCCATGGGCGACATAGCCGGCATAGCGGCGGCGCGGGTGGAAACGCAATGCGTCACGTTTATCGCGCCGGAGGCGGAGGTGCTGGTTGTCGACGATTTTCCCAGCAATCTTCTGGTGGCCGAAGGGCTGCTCATGCCTTACCGGATGCGCGTTTCCACCTGCCTGAACGGTCGCGAGGCCGCTGCGCGGGTGCGGGAACGTCCCTTTGACCTTGTGCTTATGGACCACATGATGCCGGAAATGGACGGTGTGGAAGCAACTCGCGCCATCAGGGCCATGGACGCGGAATATTGCCGGACAATGCCGATTATTGCCTTGACGGCCAATGCCGTGGCCGGAATGCGTGAGATGTTTCTGGCGAACGGCTTCAATGATTTCCTTTCCAAGCCCATAGAGACATCCAAGCTGGATATGGTGCTGAAAAAATGGATTCCTGCGGATAAGCAACGCAACGCGTCGGAAGATGAAGCATACGGGGCGGATGTCGCTGTGGCGCCTGAGACGGCGCTGCCGGACATAGCGGGACTGGATGTCGCTGCCGGGATTGGGCGGATGGGTGATTCGTTCGACCGTTATCTGGATTTGCTGGAAGTGTTCCGTCGGGATGCGGAGGCCGGTTTCGCGTTATTGGATACAACGCCCGCCACGTCATCCCTCCGCCCCTTCACTACCTTGGTACATGCCTTGAAAAGCGCCTTGAGCAACATCGGCGCGGGCGCATTGTCGCAGACGGCCGCCCTGCTGGAGAAGGCGAGCCGCGAGGGGGATCTGACCGCGCTCTGCGCCGGACTCCCCGCGTTCCGGGAAGAGCTTGCCGCGTTGACGTCGCGCATAGGAGCGTTCACAGCCGCGGCACGATCCGCGGACGAAGAAGGACAGGTCACCCCGGAAATGCGGCAGGCTTTGGCGCGGTTACGGGAAGCGTTGGAGGCGGGGGATGTCGACGCAACAGATGCCGCGCTGGCGCGGCTGCAGGCCCTGCCGCTGTCGGGGAAATACAGCGGAGCCGTATCCGAAATTGCGGATTATATCCTGACGGCGGATTTCCTTAAAGCGTTGGAAGCCGTCACCGCTGTGTCGGGAGGGGGCATTGAAGCAGAGCGGAGCGAAAGCGACGATCACGCCCTTGACGGCGGGGAAAAAAGCGTCTATATAAAAAATTGTTGACGACAAGCGTTGTCCCCCTGCATGGAGTATCTTTAGCGGGGGCGCACCGGTTTCGACGGGGATGCAGACATCGCAGACAGCGGGCCGAGGCGCCGCGGGCCTCGTAAAAAGCGGCAAAAAAATAATCGGCAACGATTACGAATACGCTTACGCGGCTTAATTGAGCCGCGCCGGAATGTGCGATAATGCCTGACAAGCGCACATTGCGGACGAGATTTTCAGGCCGGCATTCGGAGG
>JAITEY010000046.1 GCA_031281815.1 Desulfovibrio sp.
CCTTATCGAAATGCCTCATGGGGTTCTCCCGCATCGGGAACCGCAACCGGGCTCAATTTTCATCTCAGGCCGTTGCTGCCTCTTTTATCGGTTCATTGCGCGAAACCTTTAGAAGGACGGCGGATTTTCGCGCCAAAGACTCCCCGTTCTCGCGAGTACAGCAGGATTTACGCCGAATTCCAACAAAGAACCGCGTGAAATTTTTATTTCTCTACGAAACAAAACGCAAGCTGTTTTCAGAGCTTTTCGGAAAAAATTTCCATCCCCGTCCCTTTCCCCCGGCAAAGGTTTCTTGTCACGGGTCGGGATGTGCTGCTGTGGAAAGAGGCACAACAACGACAGTCCTTCTTGCTTTATTAACGGTATTGATCATGAGGACTACCGCGGGTCGGCATTTTTGTATTTCACTACCCTGCGCCGGTTCGAAATCGATCCATCAGACTTCACTGCGTTGCATCAATATCTCCATTCATATCCACATGCTCGCGAATACCATCGACGATATAAGCGTCATGCCATTCCTTCATTTCAGCATTGAGCGCCTCGTCCTGTTCCACTGCAAGGACGGCAATGTAGATTGGGTCTTCTGCCAAAGAAAGCGTATCTTCCAGAGCCTTGGCCAGAAAATAGTTCTGTTCCGGCATGGATTTTTGCAATTAATGCTATGCTTGCACCACGGCATATCATATTGAAACGGTTTATCATGTTGTTAAGAGCTGTTTCAGGGGTTGTATATACAACAGAAATATGAGGTATTAACCCTGCATCTATGGCAGCCTTGATTTTTGAAATTGCGCTTTCGTCGACTAATTGGCCTTCATATACGCCGCGTATATTATTCGGCAGTTTTCCGTACTCTTGAACAACTGTGGTTTTACTTGATCCAGGTGTTCCTGTAACAAAATGTATGATACTCTGTTCCAAATTTCTACAGTTCTTGATGACTTTAAAGAATTGTTTTGCTGCCGGAACTGCGGCTGCATTATGTACAACGAGATTATAATAATTTCTTGATTCATTCGAAGTCCGATTACAGCAAGCTGAGAATGTGGGGTCTGCGCTACGGCAGCGCCCGCATCAAATATCGAACGGATCTATTTACAGGTCGGACTTCAGCCGAAACCGGTATAACCCTTGATGCGTCAACATATAATTCTGCTTTTTCATTTTAATATAATGAAAATTTTAAGTTAACCGGACAGCATTGCTTAACGGAGTACGGGCCTAGCGTTCACTTCCTGCAGCGGCCGATTGTTGGGATACCCCATGCACTTGAGAAACACGGCAACCTGTTCCTTGCCGACAGTGACGGAATGCTTCAACACATACCAGCGGACGCCTTCAGAGCAGGGAGGCGTGGTAAGCGAACCGTTAAAATAGATATATTCCTTGCTGGCCGGAAGCAATGCAAGCGGATTGAACCCTAGGGGCAGCGTTTTGCTCTCGCCTGCGATCCGCGGCATGACGGCCCACAGTGCGGCCAAGTCGGCATTGCTTTCTCCCTCTTCAAAGAAAACGGCAAGCACCGCCGTATTTCCCGCTTTATCCGCATGCACGTAATGCGCTTCCATAGGGAAAGCTTTCCCGGCATAAAGGTTTTCACCGGGGGTGTGAAAATGCATCTGTACGAGTTCAAAGAGGATGCCGTCCACGGTCAGGGTGTTGCCGTGCGGGAACAGCACCTGCACGGTATGGCCGTTGTTGAGGACGGCGTCTCCCTTGATTCCGTAATTGAAGACCAGCGGCGGCAGCGTTACCGCAAAGCGGGGAACGATATTGATGGGTGTCTGGTTTTTGCCGGCTTTACACATGAAGAACGACGGGTCGGCTTTATCCCAGTCGGAGGGACCGAATGCGCCAGTATAGCTCCAATGCGCCTCCTCCGCGACACCGCCGCCCGACAGGGCAAGCAGCAGGGCAGCGGCCGCCGGCCACACGCGAAACCATGACGAAACAACTATCTTCAGCATTGTACCCTCCAGCTTTTCCGCAAAGATATGTTATCTGCTGTTCAGCCGTTGAGGCAGAGCAGAAGCAGTACCAGCACAATCAGCGCAGCGAAAACAATTTTCCGCAAAAAAAAGCGCGGCGCGATACGCCGTTGCCGTTGCCGACGCCGCGCCGCGCATGAATGCTTTGACGTCGGTGATGTCCCATAGATGTTGCATAGATGTTGCAGCGTGATGGGAAGGCGGAGTTTCCTGAACAGCGTCATCTCCCAAAAGCTGTTCATGCTCGGCAGTCCACTTTCAATCTTCCGGCGTAAGATCCCGCGCCTTGTCCGCAAGGACGGCATGCATGAGGATAGGCTTGCCCCATTCCGTAATTTCCCAGGCATGACCGCGCGCGGCCGCAAGGACATCAACAAGCTCCGCGGAAACATACTGCTCAACCGTATTCTTGATCACTTCTCTTTCCTCCGGCGACAGGGACATAAAAATCGGCGTTCTGAGACTGATATATTCCGCCTCTTCGCCTAAAAATAAGCGAGGCGCACGTTTTACGAACGGTTTATTAGGGGATGCATTTAAAGTATAGGCGCGTGAATCTCTCAATTCCGGACCCAGGGAACCTTTAATATATATTTTATCAGAAATTGTTTTTCCTCTTTGAAGATACATAGCTTTATCGCATAACCACAAAAGAGCACGTAATTTATGGCTTCCAGTTATTCCGAGAGGTGAAGTGTCGACTATCATGTGCGCCATTTCTTGTAATTTATTTTCACCAAGCTTACTCAAAACATCCTGCATAAAGTTTTGCATAACAATATCCTTCTATGTTGAATTAAAACTTACAACCCACCTCATGACATATTAGTATACTATATTCACAGCTTTGTTAAATCCAGTAACATGCTGTTGCACAGCATGATCTTCTGCTGCAAAAGCGGATTCAGCCGGTAATCCCGACAACCGGCAGCAGAATGCCGCCCCCGCCTCTGCAACACGGACCTTGTCGCCTGCTGTCAGGGCATGGGGGCACACTCGCACGTCCAAACCACACAGTCAACCTTGACCCAACCGTTGCCTTGTGACTCTGCTCCAGCGGACGAATGCGCAGAACCCGGCCGGGAAATGCCCCCCGGCTCACCGGTCGGCTGCACGAAAATGTCGCTGCCGTATAACGTTATGCGAAATCAATAGTTCACACTATTTTTCCGCGGCCTTACAAACGTACCAAGAAGCAGTGTTTCAGCATCGACGGCAAAGGCGGTCGGCGCATGCATCAGAAAAAAACAGCATCGGGCAACGGCCGCGTCCCGCCGTACGCAGGCGGAGGCAACTTGACTACAATGTACCGTCCTGTACAGACATCGGTACCGCCGCATACCTGCGGCAGCAAGCATGCCCGGCGGGCCGCGCTTTTGCTCGTTGCCTGCCTGCTGTCCCTCCTGTGCGAGGGAGCCGTCGTGCAAGGCGCCGCACCGATTCTGACGGAAGCCGAAAAGGAATTCATCCGTAAACACCCCGTTATCCGCGTGGGCATCAATCCGAACTTCGCTCCCTTTGAATTTTTGGACAACTGGCGGAATTACGCCGGCATCGCGCCGGACTACCTGGCCTTGATCAGCGAAAAAACCGGCCTCCGCTTCGCGCCTGCCGTGGAGATTCCCTACGCCGCGACGCAGGAAAAAGTTTGGTCCGGGGAACTGGACCTGCTTCCCACCCTGGACCGGTCTGCCGAACAAGAAAACAAATTTCTGCTGACGCAACGCTATTATGAATACAAGCTGGCCCTTGTGGTGCGCGCCGACAGCCCCTTCAAAAGCATCGACGACTTTCGCGGGCGACTCCTCGCCGTGCAGGAGAACACGTCCAACGCGCAATTCGCTTTTTCCACCCTTCAAGCCGGCCTCAGTCTGTACGCATCGGAAGAGGACGCCCTCCTGGCGGTCGCGGACGGCAGGGAAGCTGCCATGCTCGGCTATCTGCCTACAGTTTTGTACGCGATTCGGGAACTGGGCCTCTCCAACTTGAACTACATCACCTTCGGCTCGGACAACAACGGTTTCTGCATGGGCGTACGGACCGACCTGTCGGAACTGCGCGATATTCTGAACAAGGCGCTCGCGGCGATCTCGCCCTCCGAAAAGGCCGCAATACGCAGCCGCTGGGTCCATGTGGGCGGCATCGGCGATGCCGACGAAAAACGGAGGATGCGCTATCTGGCCGGCGGGTCCGCCGCCCTCCTCCTTGCCATGGCGACATTTATCGTGCTGAAACTATACAGCCACAGAAAAAAAATCGCCCTGCACCGTCAGCACGAAAGCATGCTGCAGGAGATGGTCCGGCAACGCACCGAAGATCTGCAAAACCAGACCCGGCTGGCCGTCGAAGCATCCCAGGCCAAAAGCGCCTTCCTGGCCTTGATGAGCCACGAGATACGCACGCCCATGAATGTCGTCATCGGCCTCGCGGAAGTGATGTTGCGGCGCGAGTTGCCCGCGGACGCCGCAAAGGAGGCCCGGCACATCAAGCAGGCCGGCGTCAGCCTGCTTTCCATCATCAACGATATTCTGGATTTCTCGAAAATTGAAGCGGGCAAGTTGACCATCACCGATGAGGAGTATGCGTTCAGCGACCTGATCCGCGACGTGGAAGACATCATCCGGTTCAGGATCGCCGACAAGCCCGTCGACTTCATCGTCCGCATCGACGCCGGTCTGCCCGACAGGCTGCGCGGCGATATGAACCGCGTCAGGCAGATACTGCTGAACCTCCTCAGCAACGCCGTCAAGTATACCCGCCGGGGTTCCGTCACCTTCACCGTTACCGGAGCAATGCCCGCGGACGACAGGGTACGGCTTACGTTCGAGGTGACCGATACGGGGGTCGGGATCAGGCAGGAAGACCTGGAAAAACTGTTCAACAGCTTCGGGCGGGTTGATATACAAAACCACCCGGATATTGAAGGAACAGGCCTCGGGTTGACCATAGCCCGCAGCCTGTGCAGGGCCATGGACGGCGATATCTCGGTAACCAGCGAATACGGAAAAGGTTCCGTCTTTACGGCCGAACTGACCCAAGGGGTGGTCGAACACCGGCCGCGGAAGGCGTCCGCCGCGCGGAAGAAGCCGCGAACGGTCTCCTTCATCGCGCCCGAAGCCGATGTGCTGGTTGTCGACGATTTACGCGGCAACCTGCTGGTGGCGGAGGGACTGCTCGCCCCTTACAGGATGCGCCTCGTCACCTGCGCGAACGGGCGCGAGGCCGTCGATCTGGTGGCGAAACGCCCCTTCGACCTCGTGCTGATGGACCACATGATGCCGGTGATGGGCGGCGTCGAGGCGACGCTCGCTATCAGGGCTCTGAACGAAGAGCGCTGCCGGACCATGCCCGTTGTCGCCTTGACGGCCAGCGCCGTGTCCGGCATGCGGGAGATGTTTCTGGAGAACGGATTCAATGATTTTCTTTCCAAACCCATAGACGTGGCGCAACTGGACGCGGTGTTGCTGCGGTGGATTCCCGCCGGCAAGCGCATCAGCATGCCGGAGGAGGCTTCCGGACTTTGACCCGAGCTGCCCGGGATGCCGTCCGGCGCAGGGCTGCGACGCGCATGCGGTATTCAAGGGCGAGCGTAACAACAACGTACAAAAGCGGCCGGTTCCTATGGGAGCGGCCGCTTTTGTACATTGAAACATTGCAATTGATTTATATGCCTCCGGCGGCCGGGGGAAATGATTTCCCCCGGACCCCCTCATCGGGATTGCATATTCTCAACGTTGAAGCGCTCTAGAGTATTTTGCGCTTGAGATTGCCGCTTGACGGCGAAGCAAGTTCGCCTCGCGGCAATCTCGCGGCAAGGATTTGCAGGCAAATCCTTGCAGAGCGGATGGATATTTTCAATATCAATCCGCTCTAAAAACGCTGCGGGCGCTTTTCTGCTTCATTGACACGCAATTTTCTCCCCTGGTGTTCCAGGCCGTCCAAAGAAGACATCGCTTTTTTCGCATCGGCGGCTTCCATTTCGACGAAACCGAAGCCGCGGGAGCGGCCGGTGTCGCGGTCAGACATTACTCTGGCTGAAACGACTTCCCCGAAAGGAGTAAACAGGGACTGAAGGCCGGATTGGTTGGTGGAAAAGGGCAAATTACCCACGAACATAGACGTCGTCATGTGATAACTCCATGAATTTTTAGGGAAAGGCATGTTACAAAAGGAGCTGAGCACACGCCGAGTCTTTTTTGAAAATCCTGAACCCTGTTGAACGAAGGGGTACGCTTACGCTACATGCGCCCCATGGTCAACAGTTATTTTTCCCGACCGGTTATTTTTTTCGACGTCCCGATTTTTCGGCAACGCCTTTCAACCTGTCTGTCCGCGCCGACTCCCGAAAGTAATCCCGCCCCAAATCGGCAATCCCGCCCGGTTTGAAGCATTCACCGGCGCGCTTCCCCAAGGGATTTTCCGCTGCGTAAGGAAAAAAGCCGGGAATTGCTTCCCGGCTTGCGCGCAGTTTTCCCGCGTCGTCGTCGCCGGCGTCACGCCCGGTTTACAGCAGCCCGCCCAGGAACTGGTAGGCAGCGACCGCGACACCATACGCCAGGGCCAGATTGAAAAAGAGGCTGAAAAAGAACCAGCGCCAACTGCCCGACTCCTGCTTGATGACCGTCAGGGTCACAAAGCAGGGAGAATAAAGGAGGGTGAACAGCAGAAAAGCCATGACCTTCGGCTTGGTCCAGCTTTTGTCCGCTTGGATGTACTGCTCAAGGCCGGAAGCATTTTCGGCGTCCACTTCTCCGAGGGAATACGCCGTGCCCAGGGTGGAGATAACCACTTCCTTGGCGGCAATCCCGCCGATAAGCGCTATGTTCACACGCCAGTCGAAGCCTGCCGGGGCCGTGATGCCTTCCAGGGCGGTGCCGAGGCGTCCGGCGTAGGAATCGCGCAGGGATTCCGCGGCCCTGGCGTTCTCCAGGGCCGCAAGCTGTTGCTCAATGCGTTCGCGGGGCGTTTCCTCAGCGTCGCCGGTCCCGTCCGCAGGCGCTGCCTTGTCCGCCGGCGCCGCTGACCCAGGCGCTGCCTTGTCCTCCGGCGCGGTTGATCCCGGCGCGGAGGCTTTGCCGTCTTTTGCGACCGTGGAGGCCGCCGGGTCATGCTGAAACAGGTCCGGATACCCTGCGGCCTTGGCGGCGTCATCCTGCGGCAAGGCGGTCAGACGTGCTTCGAGGGCGCTCTTTTGCGTCTCGTAGGCGGCTTCTTCGGTTTCCGAAAGTCCCGGATAGGTCATGCCGGCCCAGATGAGTATCGAGATGGCCAGAATGACCGTGCCCGCCTTTTTGACATATTGCCAGGCGCGCTCCCAGGTATGGATGAGGACGCCGGCCGCGGTCGGCCACCTGTACGGAGGCAGTTCCATGACAAAGGGCGCGGCGTCGCCCCGGATGATGGTGGAGCGCATGAACAGCGCCGCAAGCATGGCGACGCCCCAGCCGGCCAGGGTGAACAGGAACATGGCCAGGGTTTTGTTTTCGTCAAAAAAGGCGTTTATAAACAGCAGAAAAACGGGGATTTTCGCTCCGCAGGTCATGAAGGGCAAGGTCAGCATGGTCGCCAGGCGCTCACGCGGCGAGCGCAGGGTGCGCGTGGCCATGACCCCCGGCACGGCGCAGCCGCCCGCTATGCCGCCGGCAACGATGAAGGGCATGATCGAGGCCCCGTGCAGGCCGAAAATGCGGAAAATCCTGTCCATCATGTACGCCGCCCGCGCCATGTAGCCGAAGTCTTCCAGCACGGCGATGAGCATGAACATAATCATGATCAGCGGCACAAAGCCGAGTACCCCGCCCACGCCCGCGATGATTCCGGAAATTACCAGAGATTTCAGGGGACCGGCCGGCATGAGGTCGTCGGCCGCGGCTTGAAGCCGGTCAAAGGCGCCGGTGACCAGATCGAGCGGATAAGCGCCGACCTCTATGGTCAGAAAATACATGCCGTAAAGAACGGCAAGCAGAACGAGCGGGCCGGCGATGCGGTGGGTCAGGACAAGGTCTATCTTGTCGGAAAAATCAATGCGCTTTTTTTGTTCATCCTCGGTGCGCACGCCCTGGCGCAGGATGGAACGTATCCAGCCGTAGCGGTAATCGGCCGCGACGGCTTCCGCGTCCACGCCGGCGGTACTCCGCAGGTGGTCGGAGGTTTTGTCCGCCGTCGCCTGCAGGCGGGCGGCGACTTCGGGGGCGGCGTCCTGCGCGGCGCGCAGCATATCCCGGTCGCATTCGAGAAATTTCATGGCGACCCAGCGGGGAGGGTAGGTGCCGGCGAACAGGCCGGCCTCCCGGATCACGGGCTCCATTTCGGCCAGAGCGGCGTCCAGGTCCGGTCCGTAGGATATTTCCAGGGGAGGAATGCGCCCCCCGGACGTTTCCGCAAGCTCCACGGCGGCGCGCAGGGTTTCCTCAAGGCCTTCGCCGCTTCTGGCCACCGCGGGCACGGCCTTGGCCCCCGTCAGTTCTTCCAGCAACGGTACGTTGATGCTCAGTCCCTGCGCCCTGGCCTCGTCCATCATGTTCAGGCACATGACGACGGGCAGGCCCATTTCCAGAAACTGCACGGTCAGGTACAGGTTGCGCTCCAGCACCCCGGCGTTGACCACATCAATAATCGCGCCGGGGCGTTCTTCGGCCAGGGCCTGGCGAGCCGCTGTTTCCTCCGGGGAATAGGCGCTCATGGAATACATGCCCGGCAGGTCCATCAGGATAATGTCCCGGCCGTCCAGGTGCGCCGTGCCGCTTTTCTTCTCCACCGTGACGCCGGGGTAGTTGCCCACATGCTGCCGCGCGCCGGTGTAGCGGTTGAAGGCCGTCGTTTTCCCGGAATTGGGGTTGCCGGCTATGGCAATCAGCATATGCCCGCCCTGTGCGCCCTGCTGCGCCGGCGCCGTCATGACGCCCTGACCCGGACAAAGCCCGCTTCGCGGTTGCGCAGGGTCAGCGTGAACCCCATGAAGCGCAGGGCCACCGGGTCCTGCAGCGGCGCGCGTCCGACGCAGCTCACTTCAACGCCCGGCGTCAGCCCCATATCCCGGATGCGCCGCCCCATTTCACCCCCGACGTCGACGCCGGCGATAACGGCCTTCTGCCCTTTCTTCAAGTCGCATAACGAAATGATTTCGCCCATGGTGACTGCTCCCGTCCGTTTGCCGATTATCAAAAAACGTTTGCGGAGGCAGTCTACTGAAATTGATATCTGATTTCAAGAGGGAAAAATAAAAAAATTCAAAATTTGTTCTCCCGCGGAGGAGCGAGCCGCGGCGCGGTCTGCCGGCCTCTCAATCCGTCAGTTCGGCGGTGTGGGCTCAGGCGGGTCTTCGTTGTTCAGGAAGGCCGCCAAGCGCCGGCGCAGTTCAGCCTTGTCGCGCAGTTGGCACTGCCAGACGACCAGGCAGCGGTAGCCGAGTTTTTCCAGGGCTGCGAGGGTTTGCTCATCGCGTTGCCTGTTGCCGTTGATTTTTGCCGTCCAGAACTCCGTCCGCGTAGCGGGAATGCTTGCCCGCCTGCATCCGGGGTGGCCGTGCCAGAAGCAGCCGTGGACGAAGATGACGCTTTTATGCCGCGGGAGAACAATATCCGGCTTGCCCGGCAGTTCTTTCACATGCAGACGGAAACGGAAACCCATGCCGTGCAGCAAGGAGCGCACCGCTTTTTCCGGTTGCGTATCCCGTCCTTTGATACGGGACATGTTGCGGCTGCGTTTTTCCGGGCTGACGGTGTCCATAAGCAGAGCTCCCTGCCGATTTTCGCGCCTCGATGCATTGTTCCCCGTTCCGTCGGGGGGTCGCTCGGCCGTTGCGCGCTCTTGGCGGTCCCAGCGCGCGGCCGCCTTGCATGCGGCGTTGCA
>JAITEY010000057.1 GCA_031281815.1 Desulfovibrio sp.
ATTCATGCGGGTTTGCGGGTCATGTATACGCTAATTATTAGCGAATACACACTTTGCGAAGCAAGTATTCATCAGGGTTCCAGCCGTATACGCTAATTTTGAGCGGAATTTAGGTTCAATAGAAAACGCCATGCCGACGTTTTCCGGAATTGCGCGGAATTGCGTTGAATTGCGTATTTCCCGCTTGATGCCGACGGGTACCCGTGATAGACGAATGCCGCGTAGCGCAGCATTGCCCCTGCGCCTCTGCAGGCGCAACGCTGCAATCTCCGACGACGCGGCGCGCGGCGCGGAGAGCAACAGACACTCTCAATCGGGAGGTTGGTATGGCTGCCGAGCAATGTCGGTGTATGGATGAGGAATTCAAGGAACTTGACGACTACATCGGGCAGTTCCGGGACAAAAAAACGGCCCTGATAAAAGTGCTGTATGAAGCGCAAAGGATCTTCGGCTATTTGTCCGAGAAAACAATGCTGTTTGTGGCGGACAGGCTGGACGTGCCCGCCGCGAAAATTTTCGGGGTAGTCAGTTTTTATTCATACTTCACGACAACGCCCAAGGGCAGACATCGGATCAAGTGCTGTATGGGTACCGCCTGCTTTGTGCGCGGGGCGGAAAAAATCATCGGCGCTTTTGAAGAAAAACTGAAAATCAAACGGGGGGAAACCACTGCCGACCTGGAATACAGCCTGGATTCGCTGCGTTGCGTCGGCGCCTGCGGGCTTGCGCCGGTCGTGCTGGTCAACGAGCAGGTTTACGGGAAGCTGGAAGCGCCCGATGTAGATACAATTCTCGCAAACAACAAAGGCTGAGGTGTCGCCATGCGGAAAATCGCCGATTTCAAGGCCCTGGAGAATCGCGCCGCCGAACTGAAGCCCCGTCTGGCCCTGCGTCTGCCGGGTGCGGATACATCCTCAGGCAAGCGCGAAATACTGATCTGCGGCGGCACGGGTTGCCAGTCGTCACGCAGTCTGGAACTGCTGGAAAAACTGCAGAAAGAAATCAAGGCGGCAGGTCTGGCTTCCTCGGCGGAAGCCCGGATAACAGGCTGCTTCGGCTTCTGTGAGAAAGGTCCCATTGTCAAGGTCTTTCCCGACAACGTGTTTTATGTGGAGGTCAAGCCGGAAGACACGACGGAACTCGTGGAAAAGCACCTGAAAAACAGCGCGGTGGTGGAACATCTGCTCTATCGCGACCCGCGCGACAACAAGCCTGTCACTTCGCATCTCGACATGCCGTTCTATAAAAAGCAGATGCGTGTGGCCCTCGGCAACTGCGGCCTGATCAACCCCGAAGAAATTGACGAGTGCATAGCTGCGGAAGGCTATCTGGCCCTGGCTTCCTGTCTTGAAAAGCGCACGCCTGCGGAAGTGGTCAAAGAAGTTAAAATTTCCGGCCTGCGCGGGCGCGGCGGCGGCGGCTTTCCCACGGGCATCAAGTGGGAGGTGGCCGCGGCCCAGCCGGGCTCGGTCAAATATGTCGTCTGCAACGCGGACGAGGGCGACCCCGGCGCGTTCATGGACCGTTCCATACTTGAAGGCGACCCGCACGCCGTCATCGAGGGCATGGCCATAGCGGCCTACGCCGTCGGCGCGGCGCAGGGTTTCGTGTACATCCGCGCCGAATACCCGCTGGCTATTCAGCGCCTGCAACTGGCCGTGGATCAGGCCCGCGCGGCCGGTCTGCTCGGGCGCAGAATCCTGGGAAGCCGTTTTTCCTTCGACCTGGAATTGAAGTACGGCGCGGGAGCCTTTGTCTGCGGCGAAGAAACGGCCCTCCTGCGTTCCATAGAAGGCGGGCGCGGCGAACCGACCTCCAAGCCGCCCTTCCCGGCCCAGTCCGGTCTGTGGGGCAAACCCACGATCATCAACAATGTGGAAACCCTGGCCAACGTGCCCCAGATACTGCGCAAAGGCGGGGCCTGGTTCTCCTCCTTCGGGTCGGAAAAATCCAAAGGCACCAAAGTCTTCGCTCTGGCCGGAAAAATCAACAACGTCGGCCTCGTGGAAGTGCCCATGGGCATCACGCTCAGGGAAATCATTTTTGATATCGGCGAAGGCATCAAAAACGGCAAACAATTCAAGGCGGTACAGACGGGTGGACCTTCCGGCGGCTGTATACCCGCTGCCGACCTGGATGTGAAAATCGACTACGACAATCTCGTTGCCATGGGTTCCATGATGGGGTCCGGCGGCATGATCGTCATGGATGAAGACAACTGTATGGTGGACATAGCCAAGTTTTACCTGGACTTCACCATGGAGGAATCCTGCGGCAAATGTACCCCCTGCCGCATCGGCAACAAGCGCATCCATGAAATACTGACGGCGATCACCGAAGGCCGCGGGACGTTGGACGATTTGGAAAAACTGGAAAATCTGGCGGCCGTCATCAAGGATACGGCCCTCTGCGGCCTTGGACAGACCGCGCCGAACCCCGTGCTCAGCACTCTGAAATTTTTCAGGGACGAATATCTGGCCCACGTTGTCGAGAAGCGTTGCCCGGCAGGCGTCTGTACAAATCTGCTTGATTTCTTCATTACGGACAAATGTATCGGCTGTGGACTCTGCAAACGCGGCTGTCCGGTCTCGTGTATTTCCGGAGAAAAGAAAGAGATGCACGTCATAGACAAGAAGCTGTGCATCAAATGCGGAACGTGTATCGGCAAATGCCCTACCAAGGCGATCATCCGTAAATAGCGTGAGCAGAGGAGCTACTATGGTCAGTCTGAAGATAAACGGAAAATCTGTGGAAGTGCCGGAAGGAGCAACCATCCTTGAGGCCGCGGACAAACTCGGCGTACATATTCCCACCCTCTGCCGGTTGAATATACCGGAATTTTCTCTACACAATCAGGGGGCATCTTGCCGGGTATGTATGGTGGAAGTGGCGGGGCGCAGGAATCTTGCCCCTGCCTGCGCAACCCCCGTCATGCAGGACATGGACGTCAAAACGCACACGGCGCGCGTGATCAACGCCCGGCGGACGGTTCTGGAGCTTATTCTCTCCAACCATCCCAAGACCTGCCTGACCTGTCCCAAGAGCACGGCATGTGAACTGCAGTCCCTGGCCGCGGAACTGTCCATCCAGGGCATCGCCTTTTCGGGGCAGACCTCGCGGCATACCATCGACGCGTCGAGTCCGGCCTATGTGCGCGACATGAACAAGTGCGTGCTCTGCCGGCGTTGCGAGACCATGTGTTCCACCGTGCAGACGGTGAACGCCCTTTCGGGCCTGAACAGGGGATTTGCCACCTGCATCGGGCCGGCCTTCAACATGCCGATCAGCGATTCCGTCTGCGTGTCCTGCGGACAATGCGTGGCCGTCTGTCCCACGGCGGCCCTGTCCGAGGTGAACAATGCGGCCAAGGTGTGGGCCGCGATCAAGGATCCGGACAAATTTGTCGTTGTGCAGACGGCGCCGGCCGTGCGCGCGGCGTTGGGTGAGGCTTTCGGCATCCCCGCCGGGGTTCCCGTGACCGGGAAGATGGCGGCCGCTCTGCGCATGTTCGGCTTCGACAAGGTCTTCGACACCGATTTCGCGGCCGATCTGACGATTATGGAAGAGGC
>JAITEY010000066.1 GCA_031281815.1 Desulfovibrio sp.
GCCGGATTTACCCCACGGCGCCCCAGTGAGTATCGGGCATCGGAGTCCACGGCCCCCTTACCCGCGCCGCACAGGCCTTATATCCGATTTCTGTTCGTCACGTCCGGCTTTTGCCTCCGGCTTCCTCCAGACACCGCCTCGCGACGGTGCCCTTGCCTTTGGCTACAGGTTCCGCTCACCACGGCCCTGAGAGGACTTTCACCTCCATGATACGCGCCATGTCCGGCGCACCGAAAAAAGAGCCGCGGACATGTGCCCGCGGCCCGGAAAGATGCATGTATGCAATGCGTCAATGCGCGTCAGCGCACCGCCTCCACCGGCCCGCGGGTTTGCCCGCACCACAGGAAAGCGCGCCATATCAGGGACGCGTCGTCAAAACGGAAGGTGGGTGCCGTCGTGGGTATCATCACTTTTCTCTGCCGAAAAAAAATTCGCAAAAAAGCATACGCTGCCTCCGCCGGGCATGTCAAGCGAAAAATGCAGCGTTGTCGGGAAACGGCACGCCGCAACGCGCGCATCATCCCCGCCGGTCGCGGATTCGCCGGGGTCGACGCCTGCCGGAAAGGAACTCTTCCGCATAAAAACGGAAAGGCGGTATTCCGGTTACCGCCTTCCCTACCCTGCGATCGGGCCCTTGTTTCGGAGCAGCCGGGTAAGCGCAGTTGTGCAAGTGAAGCGCCCCGGCTTCCCGACCGGGCGGAGAGTAAACACCCGGTCGGGATTGCAACGATAACTCGGGAGGAGGAACAGTATCGTTGCGGTAGTATTTCATCAATCGTCATGCATATACCGTGCCTGACGCAAATACCCCGTAAAAACAACCCTCTTTTCCCGCGTAACGCCTTTTGCCCGCCATATTTTGCACAAATGTGCAAAATTAGCGACACATCCTGCACATATTCGTCCCGTTGCCTGCACAGCGCGGGTCCGGGGTTCAGAGCTTCTCCCAAGCCTGCATTCTCCGATGCAGGGCGAAACGCGAGATGCCCAGGTAATCCGCGGCCTTGCTTTTATTACCGGCAAAGCGGTCCACAGCGGCGCGCACGACGGCGTCCAGGACGTCATCCAGTTTGACCGGTTCATCCGGCAGCGAGACGCGCAATTTTCCGGCCGGGTCGAGGGATACAGCCGCCTCCGCCGTCCGCGCCGGAGCAACCGGCGAGCCGGCCGGGGCGGACGCGTCCCGGCTTTGCCCGGAGCGGTCCGGGGGAATCTGCGGGAAGTATGTCCCTCCCGTTGTGTACAGGGGGGCGTCCGTCTGTTCCCCTGTATTCTGGTAGAGAAAGCCGATATGGGCGGGCAGCAGCAGTTCGCCGTCGTGCATGAGGACGGCGCGTTCCACGGCGTTTTCCAACTCGCGCACGTTGCCGGGCCAGGGATAATGCAAAAGGGCTTCAAGGGTTTCCGGAGCCGGCCCCTTGAAATGTTTTTTTCTTTTGCGTGATTCGCGCAGCAGGAAATATTCGGCGAGGGCGCGGATGTCTTCCGGACGGCCGCGCAGGGGGGGGATACGCAAATGCCCGACGCGCAGGCGGTGATAGAGGTCGCGCCTGAAACTGCCTTTTTCCACCATATCCGTCATGTTGCGGTTGCCGGCGCAGGCCACGCGCGCCGCGAAGTTGCGTTTTTTCATGCCGCCCACGCGGTAGAAGCTGCGTTCCTCGAGCACACGCAGCAGCTTGGGCTGGAGGCTCAGCGGCATTTCGGCCACTTCGTCGAGGAAGAGGGTCCCTTTGCCCGCCTGTTCCAGCTTTCCGGGCGCGCCTTCGGCCCGGCTGCCGGTAAACGCGCCGGCCTCATGTCCGAAGAGTTCGCTTTCAAACAGTTCGTGGGGGATGGCTGCGCAGTTGATGGCCATGAAAGGGGCGTCGTTGACGCCGTCGCCGTTGTGAATGTAGCGGGCGAGCACTTCCTTGCCCGTGCCGGTTTCGCCTTCGATAAGCACGGAAACCGACGGCTCGGAGTGCAGAATCAGGGCTTCGTGCAGCAGGGTGGTCATGGCTTCGGATTCGGCGATCACGGTGCCTATGCCCGTTACCTCGCGCAACACCCTGCGGGCGTTTTCCAGGTCGCGGCGCACCCCGGCCGCGGCCTCGGAAACGCGCTGTTCCATGACGCTGTGCAGGTCTCTGTTCTCAATGAGCAGCGACTGATGTTCGGCGCAACGGTCGACAACGGCGGCGAGTTCGCGGGCGTTGATGGGCTTGTTCAGGTAGTCGTAGGCCCCCTTGCGCAGGGCGTCGACGGCCGTGGACATGTCCCCGTGGCCGGTGATGAGCACGACGTCGCCGGCGGCGCAGTGCGGGTCGGCTTTGAAGCGGGAGAGCAGTTCCAGTCCGTCCATGCCCGGCATGCGGATATCGGTGATGATCAGCGGAAAAAATTCCTTGCGCGCGGCGGCAAGGGCGTCCAGGGGACTTTCCACGCCGCGCGGCTCATGCCCGAGATCTTTAAGGACCAGGCAAAGGCTCTGCAGGCTGTCCCTGTTGTCGTCAACTACGAGAATCCGCATGGCTGCTGCAATCCGCTAAGGATTTGTTCATAAACAACATTTACAAACAACACTCTATACGCAACGGAATTGTCGAGATACTGCCGTATAAATGTCAAGATAATCAATGAACAACCCCTAACTGTAAAAGTCGTCGGGAGGAAGGCGGTCCCACACAATTTTGCCCCTGTGTTTCTTCTGCCTGCGCAGCAGCACATAGACGGCTCCTGCGCCGCCGTCGCGGGCTCCGGCGGTGCAGAAGGCCAGGACCACCCGCTTGAAGGGAGCGCGGCACAGCATGTCCTGCAGGAGTCCGCGCAGCACGCCGACGCCGTCCGGGGAATTTCTGCCCCTCCCCGTCACCACCATAACGCAGCGCAGGCTGCGCATGTAGGCGTCCTTGATAAAGGCGTGCAGGGCATCGCAGGCCTGGCGCGCATTCATGCCGTGCAGGTCCAGGTGTTTTTCCCGGCTGTAGCGCCCTCCGCGCAGGCGGGCCATGACGGCGGGGTCCAGGCCGAGCACGCAGCCTTCGAAATAGTCGTCCGTGTGCCGCAGGGCAAAGGCCGTGTCGTCGACGGGCATTGTCTGCGCGGGGGTCTCCGGCACAGGCGGACGCCGCGTACGCGGGGGCGGCGGGGGAACGGCCCGGCCTTTTCCGCGCAGGGGGCGGACGGCGCCCACGGCGGACTCGAACAGCGCTTTGTCTGTTTCGCTTTGCGCGGCGCAACCGCGTCCGTCCGGTTGTGATGCGTCGGCTGCGGGCACGGCGGCGTCCGGGATTGCGCGGTCGCGCGTTCAGCTTCCGGCCGGCGCGCGCGTCCCCGCCGTCTTGTTCTTCCGGAGCCGGCGCAGAAAGTCGTACCAGCCGTCGAGTCCTTCGCCGCTGCGGCAGGACAGGGGCAGGGTCACAAGGTTCCCGTTGAGCCGGCCGGCCGACCGCGTTGCCCGCTCAAGGCTGAAGTCCGTGTGCGGGAGCAGGTCGATTTTATTCAGCACCATAACGGCGGCAAGGTTGAAAAGCAGAGGGTATTTTTCCGGCTTGTCGTCGCCTTCGGGCACGCTGAGCAGGGCGACCTTGCAATCCTCGCCGCAGTCGAACTCCACCGGGCAGACCAGGTTGCCGACATTTTCGATGAACAGCAGATCCAGTGCCGCGAGATCCAGGCCGTCCAGAGCCTTGCGCACCAGCGCGGCATCCAGGTGGCAGCCGCCCCCCGTGTTGATTTGCACGGCCTTGCCCCCGGCCGCGACGATACGCCGGGCGTCGTTGTCGGTTTGCGGGTCCCCTTCGATGACGGCCATGGAAAATGTCCCGCCGAGGTCGCGGAAGGTCCGCTCCAGCAACGCCGTTTTTCCCGCGCCGGGTGAACCTATGATGTTGAGGACGACGACCCCGTGCTGTGTAAAAAGCGCGCGCAGTTGCGCCGCTCCGGCGTCGTTGTTTTCCAGCAGATTGCGGACGACGGGCGTTTCCATGCGATCCTCCGCGGCAACATTACGGTTCTATGGTCAGCCGCCGCACATACAGTTCCCTGCCGGCCGTCACCCTGTGTCCGAAATCCTCGCCGCAGCGCGGGCACGGGGCTACGGGGGAAACCGGGAACGCTTCCGGCGAAAATTCTTCTCCGCACGCGCCGCAGGCAAGGCGCAGGGGCTCTTCGTCAACGGTCAGTTCCGCCCCGGCAAATTCCGTATCACGGGTCATGACCGCGAAAGCCGTTGCCAGCGCCTCGGGCAGGGCGTTGGACAGGGCGCCGCAACACAGCGTCACGGCGGATACGCGCGCTCCCGGACCGTATTTATCCCTCTCTTCCCGCATAATCGCCAAAAGAGACGCGACCAGAGAAGCTTCGTGCATGGCGGCAAAGTAAGGCAAAACCCCGCGAATGCCAAGACTGTATTCAGGCCGGTGAAACAAAAATTCGAGCGGGTTGACGGAGGGACGGAAGCGTACCCCCAAAAGGCGGCGGCGCGTTGCGCGGCGAGGACCATGCAGCCGGGCCGAACAGAAGCATGCAGGGCGGACAGAGCCGGCGGAGGCTTGTCGCGAGCAGATGGCAGTAGAATCCCGACAGTTTCACTCCGACGCCTCAGCCCTCATCGTCCACAATGAAACCCTTGTGCTCAAAACCGGAGTACTTGGACACGTCGAACCTGCCGCCCAGAGCTTTTTCGATCTGGGACTCCGAATGCGACGCCGGCTGAATCCGGTTGACGGCATCCAGCGTTTTGGCGATGACGTCGAAATAGGTTCGCTCCTGTATATACACAGGCGCATTTATAGGTAAACCGGCGCGCAGTATGCGGGCCAGTGCATCGTCGTTGTTTTCGGACATTGCGTTCCCCGGAACATGCAGAGTCTTTACCCTGCTTATCGGCTGCAGAGAAAATTTCTTTACTGCCTTTGCCGCAGAAGGTGGGCCGCGCCGGACCCGACAGGGAACCGGATTGAGCCGACATCGGGGAAATCATGAGGGGGTCCGGGGGGAATCATTCCCCCCGGCCGCCGGAGGCATATAAATCAATTACAGCCTAAATTCCGCTCAAAATTAGCGTATACGGCTGGAACCCTGATGAATACTTGCTTCGCAAAGTGTGTATTCGCTAATAATTAGCGTATACATGACCCGCAAACCCGCATGAATACTCG
>JAITEY010000181.1 GCA_031281815.1 Desulfovibrio sp.
GGCCGGAAAATTGAGACTGTGCATTACTCAAAACACCGGGAGAAGCGACCTATGCGCGTCGAAGAATGGATGACGAAAAATGTTGTAGCCGTCAGCCCCGGAACTTCCATCATGAAGTCCGCCCGCATTATGAAAGAGAATCAAATCAAACGGTTGCCCATAGTGGATGCGGGCGGGCGAGTGCTGGGCATCGTGTCCGACCGGGATATCAAGGAAGCTTCGCCCTCCAAGGCGACAACCCTGGATATGTACGAACTGTACCACCTGCTTGCCGAGATGAAAGTCGAAGACATCATGAGCAGTCCGCCGATATGCGCTTACAGGGATGATTCCGTGGAGGCGCTGGCGGCGGTCATGATTGAAAAAAATTTCGGCGGCATGCCCGTGGTGAACGAAGACGGCAAATTGATCGGCATCATTACGGAAAGCGATATTTTTCGCCTGCTCGTCTCAATCACCGGGGTGCGCAGCGGCGGTATGCAACTGGCTTTCCGGCTGCCTACGGGCACAGGCGCGTTGCGGGCCGTCCTCGATGCTTTGGTTGAACGCGGGGGCAGGACGGTTTCTTTGCTGACATCCGTTGAGGAAGAAACGCAGACCCGCATGGTGTATATTCGGCTCCGGCCCCTGCCGGATGACGAGGAAGAAAAAATCGTCGCGGAAATGAAAGCGGCCTTTCCTTCCATGCTCTATCATGTGCCGGGTATGGGCAGACGGAAATTCTGAGGGTGGGGCACGTCAGCCCCGGTGCCTACCAGATTCAGTTTGCCGGCGTTTTCGACTTGAGCAGAGCGCGCGGTACCCCGAAACCCTTCAGCTTTTCGCGCAAGGCATCGGTGTCGTCCGGCCGTCCTGTGAATTCCACCATAGTACGGAACCATGTGACGCCGCTTCCCGTACTCTGTTCCGTGCGTACCTTAAATCCAGCGGCACGAAGGCGCTTTGCAAAGTTGTCGCCGGATGCGCGGTCTTTGTAACTCGCGACCTGATACACATAATGATACACCTCGCTCGCGCGGGCGGGTTGAGCAGCCGGGCTTTTGTCGGCTTTTACCGCTGCGGATCGAGGTGTCTTTACGTCCGCGCTGTCCCGTGTCCGGGCTACATTGCCGCCGTCCGCTTTCTTTTCATTACCTCGGGCGCTGCGGCCTGCCCCGTCACCGGTCCTGCCTGCGCCCTGTGCCGATGAAGCGGTGTGCGGCCTGCTTTTGAGCCGTTCGCGGTAGTCCAGGTCAGCCTGGGTAAACGGGGTATCTTCATTCCCGCCGGGAGGAGGGGCGGAGGGCGAAGCGGTATCCTCCTGCGCCGATTTTTCTTCTTGCGGCGCAACCACTCGGGGAGAAACGGGCGCGGAGGCTTCCGGCATCAGCCTCGCAAGTTCCGGTATGCCGGATTCCGGGGCATAACCGCGTCCCAGGACGACGCCCAGAAAAAAAACGGCCGCGTATCCGAGACAGAGCACAACCATGCCGCCGACTATCTGCGCCGGACGCAGGCTGAAAACAATTTCACGGCGTTGTTCGTTGTTTTCCGTCCACCGGTCGCTTTTCTCCGCGGCATTCATACCGCTACATCGCAGTCGGAGCGGAAACTCCGATCAGGCCGAGACCGTTTTGCAGGCATTGTCTCACTGCCTCCAGCAGGCGCATGCGCGCTGCGGCCGAAGCGGGCAGTTCGGGCGTCAGTATCTGGTGCGCGGCGTAATAACTGTGCAGCAGCCCGGCGAGTTCCATGAGAAAAAAGCTTATCTGGTGCGGCGCGGCGTTTCGGGCGGCGTCTCCAACCACGGCGGGGAAACGGTCCAAGGTCCGAAGCAGGCCCAGTTCCTCGGGCAGGACAAGAAGGCTCAGGTCACCCGGCCCGTCAAGGTTCATACCTCGCTCCAAGGCTCTGCGCCGCAACGCGCATACCCTGGCGTGCGCGTACTGCACATAGTACACGGGGTTGTCCATGCTGCGCCGGCGCGCCAGAGCGAGGTCAAAGTCAAGCTTGCTGTCGCTCTTGCGGGTGAGGAACATGAAGCGAGCCGCGTCCGTTCCCACTTCGGCCATAACGTCGGCAAGGGTTTCAAAGGTTCCGGCCCGCGTCGACATGGCGATTTGCCTGCCGTCCTGCAACAGGTTGACCAGTTGCACGAGTATGATGTCCAAGTCGGCTTCCGGCCGGCCCAAGGCGGCAACGGCCGCTTTCATGCGGGCGATATAGCCGTGGTGGTCCGCTCCCCACACATCGGTAACGCGCGTGAAGCCTCGCCTGAATTTGTCGGCGTGATACGCTATGTCCGAAGCGAAATAGGTCGTCGTGCCGTCGGATTTGCGCAATACGCGGTCCTTGTCGTCGCCGAAGGCCGTCGTGATAAACCAGAGCGCCCCGTCCGTTTCACGGGCGTGCCCGGCCTCCTTCAAGTCCCGCAATGCCTGCTCCACCGCGCCCGATGCCGCAAGGGATCGTTCGGAAAACCAGACATCGTGACGGACGTTGAAATTTTCAAGGTCCCGGCGGATGCCGGCCAGAATGCTTTCACTGCCGTAAACGCGGCATCGCTCCAGGGCCTCTTCTTCCGGCAAGGAAAGCAAATCGGCGTCGGCCTTCAGCATATCCGCCGCGATATCCCTGATGTATTCGCCTCGGTAACAGTCTTCGGGGTATTCTTCCGGGCTGCTTTTGCCCCCGATCTCCCGCGCGCGCATGAGTATGGACAAGCCGAGGGTGCGCATCTGCCTGCCGGCATCGTTGATGTAGTACTCCGTTTCGACGTCGAAACCCGCAAAACGCAGCACGCGGGCCAAGCTGTCGCCGACGGCCGCTCCGCGCCCGTGCCCTATGTGCAAGGGGCCGGTAGGGTTGGCGGAAACGAATTCCACCTGCACTTTGGCGCCTTGTCCGATCTGCGACGAGCCGAAGAGGGCGCCCTGACTTTCCACCGAAGGGATACACGCCTGCAGGAAAGCCGGTGTGAAAATGACGTTGAGGAAACCGGGCCCGGCAACGTCGACGGCGGCTATATGCTCCGAAACGGCGCGCAGGGCGGCGGCCAGCTTTTCCGCGAGGGGACGCGGGGCCTGTTTCGTTTCTTTGGCCAGAGTCAAGGCCCAGTTCGCCGCCAGATCGCCGAATTTTTTGTCCTTCGGCACTTCGATGGTCGCCTTGTCCGGCTTGTGCAGCCCCAGGTCGGCCAGGCATTGTTCAAGAAGCGAATTGAGCAGGGCAGTTGCGCGCACGGTATACATTCCTGTGGGTTACGGGTGCGAATCTTTCTATCTTTGCTTGAGCCGCACCGTTACAATGAATTTCTGCGGGTTACTGCGGGAGCGACAGCATGCAGGCTATCTTGTCTGCGTAAACCGCCGCGGGCGCATGCCCGCCTTCAACGGTGAAGTCCGCCGCCTCTGCGTACAGGGCCGCCCGTTCATTGTAAAGGTCTTCAAGCGTTTGGCCGGGGTCGATGGCCAAGCCGCGTTCCGGCTTTCTGGCTATGCGTTCCATGATGACGGGCAGAGGGACGCTGATGTGTATCAGAGGTCCCAGTGTTTTCAGATGGCGGACTGCCTGCGGGCGGTAGACGGCGCTTCCTCCGGTGGAGATGACGCAGTGCTTCAGATTCAGCCGCATAATCACCGCGCATTCGAGATCCAGAAAGGCGCTTTTGCTCAATCCCTTGCTGACTGTGTGAAGGTCCGTTCCGTAATGTGCCTCAATGATGTGGTCCGTATCCAACTGCGGTATGCCCAATAAGGAGGCCAGTTCCTGACCTATGGTCGTTTTGCCGGCTGCGGCCATGCCGATTATGACCAACGACGCGCCGGGGGGCACAAGCTTGGGATTTACCGTGTAGGGCGGAGGAGTCATGCGTATCGACCTTGTGCGATTTCCGTCAGAAATTCTTTTATGGTTTGAAACCTTTCCCTTCAGGCGATTCCCACTTGACGTCCGGCGACATTCAGCGCTCCGGCAGCGCTTCCAAAATCTGTTCCGCATCATGCAGGGCGAACTCTTTTCCGGTCCATGCCTTGAATTGCCCGACAGCTTGGGCCGCGAAAAAGGCAAGACCGTCAATGCACTCAAATCCACGGGCGCGGGCCGCAGCCAGAAAACGCGTTTCGCGCGGAGCGTAGACCAGATCAAAAAATACCGGGCGGATTGTGTCGTCCCGCGCATCGCCCGGAGGCCGTTGAGGCCGGCGGGCGCAAAGCGCAAAGGCTTCCTCCGGTAAAGGGTTTTGTCCTTCAAAAGCGCCTTGCATACCCAAAGGAGTGGCGTTGATTACCAGAGGGGCTTCCATGTCGACCAGGGCTTCGATCCGTTTTTCCCAAGCGAGCGCTCGGTATACCGGCGCGTTTGCCGGCAAGGCCGCCGAAGAAGCGTGTCCCGCGCGGTCCTTTCCGGGGAGCTCCGGGCAGCGGCGGGACGCCTCCTTGGCGCGGGTAAATGCGGCGATCAATTCTTCTGCCTTGCCTTTATCACGGGCTGTTACAGCGACCAGCGGCAGGCCGAGCTCGGTCAGCCCGGCCAGAACGGCACGGGCCGCCCCCCCCGCGCCGAGAATCAGCGCCTCGCGAGGCATCGGCCCCGCCCGCCGCGCAAGGGGCATGAGCAGTCCGTCCACGTCGGTGTTGCCGCCCGTGAGTCGGCCGTCCCGGCGAAAAATCGTGTTCACCGCCCCGGTCAGGCGCGCCCTGTCCGTCAGTTCATCCGAAAAAGGCACAACCTTGTGTTTGTATGGGATGGTGACGCTTACCCCGGCTATGGGCAGAGTGCGCACGGCATGAAAAAAATCCGGAAGTTCTTCCTCCTGTTTTTCCCAGGCACAGTAGACTCCCGGTATCCCCTTCAAGGCGAAGGCTCGGCTGTGAAAGGCCGGACTGATGCTGTGCCCGACCGGTTTGCCGAGTATGCCGTAAAGTTTCGGAATCATATGACCTTGTTCAGCGGATATTCAATGATGCCTTCGGCTCCGGAGGCCGCAAGGCGCGGTACAAGATCGCGGACCACTTTGGTTTCTATGACTATTTCCAAGGACAGCCAGTTTTTGTCGTGAAGATGGGAAACGGTCGGCGAATTCAGAGAAGGAACCAAGGCCAGCACGGCGTCAAGTTTGCCTGCAGGCACGTTCATCTTGACGCCCACCAGCGATTCGGCGCGCAAGGCGCCTTGCAGGAGCATGGTGATCTGATTGATTTTTTCGCGTTTCCACGGATCGGCCCACGCCGCCTTGCCGGCGATGAACTGAGTATTGGTTTCCAGCACCTCGTCAATGATGCGCAGTCCGTGCGCCCGGATCGTTGTGCCGGTTTCCGTCACTTCCACTACGGCGTCGGCCAGCCCTTCGACCACTTTGGCTTCAGTGGCTCCCCAAGAGTAATTGACCGTGACCTCTATGCCCCGCTCAGCGAAATAACGTCGGGTAAGCCCCATGATTTCCGTCGCCACGCGTTTTCCGGCCAGATCCTGCGGCCTGCGGTAGGGTGAGTCGCCGGCCACGGCCAGCACCCATCGGGCCGGGCGATTGCTCATCTTGGAATAGATCAGGTCGGCGGCGACCACATAGTCCGCGCCGCTTTCCATCGCCCAATCTTTGCCCGTGAGCCCGGCATCCAGGATGCCGTCGCCGATATACGCGCCCATTTCCTGCGGACGGCACAGGCTGACCGACAGTTCGGGATCATTGACTTCCGGAAAATAATTTCTGCTCTGCATGGCGATTTTCCAGCCCGACCGAGCGAAAAGCGCCAAGGTGGCTTCTTCCAGCGAGCCTTTGGGAATCGCAATTTTGAGAATCCTGTCGGCCATTATTTGCGGACCTCCTCGGGGTCGAACACGCGGGGCGAGCAGAGGCCGACCCGCCCGTCTTTCAATTCACGGAAAAAACAGCTCCGGTAGCCTGTATGGCAGGCCGCCCCGCCGACCTGTTCCACGAGGACGAGCAGGGCATCACCGTCGCAGTCCAGGCGCACGGCTTTGACCTTTTGGACATGCCCCGACGTGCCGCCCTTGTGCCACAGTTCCTGCCGGCTGCGGCTCCAGTAGTGGACTTCACCACTTTCCAGAGTCTTTTGCCAGGCTTCTTCGTTCATATAGGCCAGCATAAGCACGTCGCCTGCGGCGGCGTCTTGGGCCACGACCGGGAGCAGGCCACCGCCCTTGCGGAAATCCGGAGTAAAATCGGGCGTGAGGCCCTTGCCTGTATCGGACATGACGTGTTCCTCAGGGGTTTGTCGTGGTTACTTTGATAACAGAGTACCGACAACGTCCGGTTGCGCGCCGGCGATCACAGTCTTCGCTTCGGCGTTACCGGACGTTTTCGGATTGTATTTCCTTCCGCAATATATCAATTTCTTCGCACAAGGCGCGGAGCAGTTCCTGTCGTCCGCCGCTTGCGCTGCGTACGACGACGCCCTTGCGGAACACGATGCCCTTTCCTCTGCCGCCGGCTATGCCGACATCGGCTTCGCGCGCTTCACCGGGGCCGTTGACCACGCAACCCATCACGGCAACCGTGAAGTATTCCGGGATGCCGCGCAGTTCTTCTTCCACGGCTTCCGCCAGCCCTACAAGGTCTATTTCCGTGCGTCCGCATGTGGGGCAGGAGATTATTTCCGGCCCCCGCTGCCTGAGTTTCAGGGCGGAGAGCAATCGCCAGGCGGCTTCCACTTCGCGCACGGGGTTGTGGGTCAGCGAAATTCGTATGGTATCCCCTATTCCTTCGGAGAGCAAGATGCCGATGCCCGCGGCGGATTTTACCAAACCGCGCAACAGGGTCCCGGCTTCGGTGATTCCGACGTGCAGGGGATGGGCGCAACGTTGCGCGGCCAACCTGTATGCGGCGACTGTGGTCGGGACATCGGAGGATTTCATAGACAGCTTGACGGCCGAAAAGCCGCAACGCTCCAACAGGAGGGCATGGTTCAGGGCGCTTTCGACCAGCGCTTCGGCCGTCGGGCCGCCGCAGCGTTCCAACAGTTTTTTTTCCAGAGAGCCGGAGTTGACTCCGACACGGATGCTTGCCCCGTGCGCCTTGGCCGCGTCCGCCACACGGCGTACTTTTTCCGGGCCGCCGATGTTGCCGGGGTTGATGCGCAGGGCGGCCGCGCCGGCTTCCAGAGAGGTCACGGCCAAGCGGCTGCTGAAGTGAATGTCGGCAATGACCGGCAGAGGCGATACGGCGCAGACGGCGCGCAGAGCGACCGCCGCCTTGTCGTCCGGCACGGCGACGCGCACCAGTTCACACCCGGCGGCGGCCAGTTCGCCTATTTGGGCCAAAGTTGCCGCACTGTCGCGGGTATCCGTGTCGGTCATGCTCTGCACGACCACCGGCGCGCCGCCGCCGACCTGCACACCGCCTATGCGCAGCGCCGCGCTTGCACGCACGGCCTTATTCCGTTTCCCTGTCCGAAATGAAACAGCATATCGGAAAATATTTAATTACATATCGAGCGTTCATAGAGCTTCATTGTACCTTTGATAAGAAACGGCGTTATCTCCTGGCCCGGAAAAAATGTTTCAGCAATGCGGAACATTCCGCCTCGGACACGGCGCCCAGACGCCAGACAGCGCTCTTCAAGAAAGACATGTCCAGCACATCAAGACGGGAATCCACCGCGCCGGCTTCCGGGTCGGCCGCGCCGTACACCAGACCGGCCGGCCGCGCCAGAACCAGCGCGCCCGCGCACATCAGGCAGGGTTCCAGAGTGGACACCAGAACGCAGTCGGCGAGCCTGACTGATCCCGTGCGGGAAGAGGCTTCCCGCAACACGCGCATTTCGGCGTGGGCAGTCGGGTCGCGCAGGCGTTCAACGGCATTGCCGGCTTTTGCCAAAATACTTCCCTGCCCGGATACCAACAGCGCCCCTACCGGCACTTCGCCTGCAGCCCCGGCGATGCGGGCTTCATCCAAGGCTTCGGCCATCAATTCCTCCCAGCGGGCGAAACCGGGCGGCGGGGGAGGGACTATGCGTTGCGGAACGGCGGGCATCAGGCGGGGCGCGGAAACGACGCCTGCGCACGAAACAGGGAAGTCATCACGGCAATCCGGCAACATCGACGTTTTTCGGCATTCGCCGGTTCACAGCAACACTTCTTCCGGCAGTATGCCGGGGTGCTGTTTGCGCCAACGCGCCAAGGCCGCACGTACCGGCATATCCGGGACCGCAAGCCGGAAGTCGATTTCCGGCTGTTCCGGGTTTGCCGCTATGGACCAAGGATCGATAGCGGTATGCATAACTTCCAGCACCCACTGCAAAAGCTGGGTTGCGGGAGCTTCAGCCAGAGTGGCGAGCATACTTCTTGAGCTTTCGGCTTCGGGAGGGAAAGGGCATTCCCATACGCGGCGGGCCATATCCACCAAATCAAGGGCGGGAGACGCCAGTTCGTCCACAATTTCTTCAAGCAGGTCCATATTCTCAGGGGAGAGGGCGCCGAGTTCCTGCATGGCTTCGCGCATGGCCGGGACGCATTCCTTCAGCATGCTGTCCAGATCCATGCACAGGACCGTGGGGCTGTCGGAACCGTCGGCCCTGAGTTCGTCGGACACTCCGGTCTTCAGCGGCGGCTGCGGGATAGGGCGGATGAGCAATCCGGCGGCGAGACTGTGCGACAGCGGACTCAGCGCTTCGGCCAAGTGCCGCAGAATTTCCGGGGAAAAGCCCATGCCAAGCTCCTTTCTTCCGGCATGTGTATCCAGAATGTCGCGCGTTGTCAAAAGCCGCACACCTTCGCAGCCTACCGCCGAAAATCGATCAAAAGAATTTACCGAGTTCGGCCAACAGTTGTATGTCGAAGAAGACTACCAACACCTTTGCTGCAAGCTTCCATATTTCCGGACCGTTATACAGATCGGAACTTTTCCAGACGGCAATTGTCATGACGCTGCAGTAACAGAGTGCGACAAGCGACGTTACATATGTCAAGATGCTGTGTTTATGTGAAGATGAAAATAGATCAAGAAGCATTAAAAAAATATAAAACGGCAGGCCGTAGCCTATCCAGAGTGTAAACCATAAGGAGCGTTTACCGGAAAAGAGATTTTGCATGATTATCTTTTACCATATATTACAATTTTATAGATAGTTACTGTTTTTCTCGGAAATCGGTAAAAGTTGACAACGGCTAGCGGGCCAGAGACATCATTAGTTTGATGCGGTTGATCTGATTGGCTTCGCTTGCTCCGGGGTCGTAGTCTACGGCCGCTATATTTGCCTCGGGGAAGCGATGTTTGAGTTCCTTCATCAATCCTTTGCCGGTGATGTGGTTGGGCAGACATCCGAAAGGTTGCATACAGAGGATGTTGGGGACGCCGGACTCCAGAAGTTCGACCATTTCTGCCGCCAGCAACCAGCCTTCGCCGGTCTGATGGCCGAGGGAAATGAGACCTTTGGCTTTTTTGCGCAGGGCGCTGAAGCGCAGGGGCGCATGGAAGCGCTTGGAGAGGCCCAGAGCCAGACGCATGCCCATGCGGCAGTATTCCAGAAAGGCTATGCTGAACAGACCGGCGGCGTAGGCCTTCCACGTGCCTGCCAGGTGCCTGTAGTTGAATACGTTGTCGTAGAAGGAATAGAGCACGAAGTCCATGAGATCGGGCACCACGGCTTCACCGCCTTCCTGTTCGACGATTTCCGCGGCGCGGTTATTCGCGTCGGGGTGATATTTGAGCAGAATTTCGCCGACCAGTCCGACGCGCGGCTTGCGTTCCTCGGTGCGCAGAGGGAGGCGGTCGAAGGCCCGAACCATCGTGAACATGGCGGCTTCAAAACGCAGAGGACTGCCTTCGGCTATGACTTTCCGACCTTTTTCCGCCCATACGTCCGCCAGACGCTCGGCACTCCCCGACTCAATCTCATAGGGTCTGACCCTGTGCAGCATGCGCATCAGGGCGTCGCCGTAAAACCCGGCCATGATGACCTTGCGCAGCATGGGGCCGGTCATCTTGAAGCCCGGATTACTCTCCAGACCGCTCATGTTGAAGGAAATGACCGGGATGTGTTCCATGCCGCAATCGGCCAGGGCTTTGCGCAGGAAGGCGATATAATTTGTGGCCCGGCAGCCGCCGCCGGTCTGGGATATCATCAAGGCTATCTTGTTGCTGTCGTAGTGTCCGCTGCGCACGGCGTGCAGGAGTTGCCCGACGACGACGATGGCCGGGAAGCAGGCGTCGTTGTTGACATAGCGCAGGCCCAGTTCAATGGCCGACCGTTCCACGACCGGCAACTGCTCCACCTTGTAGCCTTCGGAGGAAAGCAGCGTCTCCAGAAACTGGAAATGGAGCGGGGAAAGCTGCGGAATAAGTATGGTATGCGTCGTGCGCATGGCTTCGGTGTAGGGAGGCGAACTTGAGAAAGTATTGACGGCCGGGGCGCGGTAATCTTCCTTTGCCGCGCGCTCGCGCAAGGCCGCCAACAGGGAACGGATGCGGATGCGCGCCGGGCCGAGATTGTCGCCTTCGTCCACTTTGATTTGGGCATACAACCGCCCCTTGCGCGTCACAAGTTCCTCAAGCTGGTCCGCCGTTATGGCGTCCAGACCGCAACCGAAGGACACGAGCTGCAACACGGCCAGATTGTCCGTTTCGGCGGCGAACGCGCCCGCTCGATACAGGCGGGCATGGTAGGTCCACTGGTCCACCACGCGCAACGGGCCGGGGTCGGGCATCAGATGCGCCACCGAATCCTCGGTCAGCACGCCCATACCGCATGAATTGATGAGGTCGGCTATGCCGTGATGCACTTCCGGGTCAACATGGTAAGGGTGGCCCGCCAGAATAACCCCGAACCTGCTGTTGTCGTGGATGTCCTTCAGGGCGTCTTCACCCGCCTTGCGGATATCGTCTTTGTAGGCGTCCATTTCGGCAAAGCCCGCGCGCACTGCAGCATCCAGTTCAAAAAGCGGGATGTCGGCAAAGAGGGGAATATGCCGCAGGCGTTTGGCCAGCACGTTTTTGTCAAGAGGCAGAAAATGGTGAAAAAAGGGAATATTCGCGTCCTGTAGGGCGCTTATGTTCTTCGCCAGCAGTTCCGGATAGCCGATAACCACCGGGCAGTTGAAGTTGGCGGCCTGCGTGCTGAAGTTTTTTTGCTCGAAGGGCAGGCAGGGGAAAAATATCCAGCCTACGCCGCGCTCTATGAGGTCCAGAATATGTCCGTGAGCCAGTTTGGCCGGGTAGCAGACGGTTTGTGAGGGTATGGTGCCGTAGCCCTTGAAAAAAAGCTCCTTGGACGAAGGCGAGGAAAGTTCCACGCGAAAACCCAGACGCGTGAATATGGTGAACCAGATGGGGTAATTTTCATAGATGTTCAGGGCGCGCGGAATGCCCACCACGCCGCGCCGCGCCTCTTCCCGCGGCAGGGGCGTGTAGTGGCTGAACAGTCGCTTGTGCTTGAATTCGTAGAGATTGGGCAGGTTTTGGGGGGTCGCGCCGGCGCCGCGTTCACAGCGGTTGCCGGAAACATAGCGCCGTCCGTCGTCAAAGGTGGACACCGTGAGCAGGCAGTGGTTGGAGCATTGCCTGCAACGAGCGGTGCGGGATTTCACCTGAAAGTGTTCCACTTCCTCCGGCCCGAGCAGATTGCAGGTTCCGTTCAGCGGCCCCTGTTCCATGGCGATCAGCGCTGCGCCGAAAGCGCCCATAAGACCCGCTATGTCCGGACGCACCACCGGACGCTTGAGTTGCAGTTCCAGCGCGCGCAACAAAGCGTCATTGGCAAAGGCGCCGCCCTGCGCCACAACGTGTTCGCCCAGTTCGTCGACATTGGTGATTTTCATCACCTTGTAACAGGCGTTGCGCACCACGGAATAGGAAAGTCCGGCCGCGATGTCGCCCACTTCGGCGCCGTCTTTTTGGGCCTGCTTGACTTTGGAGTTCATGAACACGGTACAGCGTGTGCCGAGGTCCACGGGTTTTTGCGCCTGTAGAGCTTCCTGCACGAACTGTTCCAGGGGCATGTCCAGGGACTTGGCGAAGGTTTCCACAAAGGAGCCGCAGCCGGCGGAGCATGCCTCGTTGAGTTGGATGCGGTCTATGCTTCCCGCATGCACGCGCATGCACTTGATATCCTGCCCGCCGATGTCCAGAATATAGCTGACTTCGGGTTGAAAGAAGCGCGCGCCGGCAAAGTGGGCCACTGTTTCCACTTCATCGATATCCGCCCGCAGGCCGGCGGCCAGAAGGCCGCTGCCGTAGCCGGTCACGGCGCAGGCGCGGATGTTCATGACGGGCTTCGCACGGGCGTAGATATCCTTGAGCATAGCCGCGGCCGTCTGCAGAGGTTCCCCCTGGTTGGGGCCGTAAAAGGAATAGAGCAGGCGTTTTTGTCCGTCCAGCAGCACGGCTTTGATGGTTGTGGAACCGGAATCAATGCCGAGCCAAGTGTCGCCCGCGCAGTCTTCCAAGGGAGCGCGCGGCAACTGTGCGCCCGCGTGCCTGCGGCGGAATTCGGCAAGGGCATCGGCATCGGCGAAAAGGGGGTCGAGATGCCGGCTTTCCTTGGAGTTTTCCATGTGCTGCAGCTTGTGCAGGATAAGGCTCAAGGCATCTTCGCCGTCATGACAGGTTCCGGGGCCGGGCAGGGAATGGAGGCGTTTGCCCGGTTTTTTTTCGGTCGCTCCCGTCCGGCCGGGTATGACCCTGCCTTCCAGCAATCCTCCCGAGCCGACGGCGCCGTAAGCGATGGTACCCATGCTGCCGGGTTCCGAGGCGTCGACCCGCAGGGCCGGTTGTTGTTCCGCTTCGCGGCGGGCATACAGGGCGGCGCCCATAGCCACGAAGTATTCCGCGTACTGAGGAAAGACCGCATTCTCCGCATCCAGTTTCAGGGTCAGGACAAAGCGTTCGCGCAATGACGGCAGGAAGGCCAGGGGGCCGCCCAGAAAAACGACTTTGCCTTTGATGTTCCTCCCTCGCGCCAGGCCGGATATGGTCTGGTTGACGATGGCCTGCATAATGGATGCTGCGATGTCCGCGCGGGCGCAACCTTCATTGAGCAGGGGCAGGATATCCGTCTTGGCGAAGACTCCGCAACGCGAAGCTATGGGGTAGAGCGTCGTATGGCTCTCGGCCAGTTTGTCCAGTCCGGCCGCATCGGTATCCAGAAAGGCCGCCATCTGGTCGATGAAGGCCCCGGTGCCGCCCGCGCAGGTTTCATTCATGCGCTGTTCGGTGCCGCCGGTAAAAAAGGTGAGTTTGGCGTCCTCGCCCCCGAGTTCGATAGCCACGTCGGCATCGGGAATGGAGCGGCGTATGTACAGCCCGGAAGCCACGACTTCCTGAACAAAGGGCATGTCTATTTCGGCGGAGAGGGATATGGCGCCGGAACCGGTCAGGGCGAGATGCCTGCGTTTTCCGGCCAGAACGGAATCTGCTTCCTCAAGCATTTCCACGGCCGTGGCGCGCACCTCGGAGAGGTGCCGGCGGTAGCGGGCAAACAGCATGGTGTCGTCCGCGTCCAGAGCGGCGACTTTAACCGTGGTGGAACCGATGTCCAGTCCGATGTAAATATCATCGTGCATAGATGTCAATCTTACCACACATCCCCGGAGAGGCGCAACGGGCATTGCGGCATCATCAGGGGACGACTCACCCGGATCGGTTGTCGCCCTTGAAAATGAGCAGCAGCAGGCCTCCTCGACGATACAGCGCATCGGGCGTTGCGCCCGAGTCGGGCGGCAGGTCACGGTCCCGAATCAGCAAGGCCGTATCCCCTTCTTTGCGGGCTTCTGCAAGCCATGCCGGGAAAGCGCCGGCAGCGACCGTCCCGTCGCGGCTGTCCGGATAACTCAGGCCGTAGGCCAGTTCCCCTTCATCATTATAGAGAAGGACCTCGTTGCGTTTGAGTTCAAAGGCCAATCCCGCCGCCAACCCTACGGAACCGCCGAAAAGGTATCGGCAGTGCCGGAGTTCCTCAAGGTGCGGGCGAATCAACTCCTGCGGCTCCTTCTGATCCGTAATCCGGGCGGGCAGGCAGAAAGCGGCCGCCAGAATAATCGGCAAGGGACACAGGGCCACCGCCCGCCAATACCGCCGCCGGTCCGCCATGGACACCAGACTGAACAGCGTCCAGGCAGCAACGGCCGCAAGGCATATCCACAGTTTGTATTTTTCGTTGTCGGCATAAATCGCCGGTCCGGGCGTCAGGTCGAAAAAAAAGACGGGAAAGGCGGCCAGACCGGCCAGACCGATGCCCAGGTTAATCAGTCCGTTGAGTTTCAAGGCGTCCGGTCCGCCTCGTCCCGCGCCGCAACGCGGCCCTTCGGCGTACACGGCGAGAAGCAGGGCGGCCGGCGCGGCGCAGGGCAGAATATAGGTAGGCAGCTTGCCTTTGGCCGCGCTGAAAAACAACAGAGGCGTCAGCACCCAGACCAGAAGAAAAAAGATTGCGGGACGGCGTGAGCGTTCCCGCCATGCTTCCCGCAAAGCCTGCGGCGCAAGCCCGAGCCAGGGGAGCAGTCCGCCCGCGAACCAGGGCAGATAGAACCAAAAAGGCTCGCTGTGTTGCGCTTTTTCCCCGGCAAAGCGTTGGATATGCTCCACCCAGAAGAAATAGTTCCAGAAATCCGGCTCCCTGTCGGCAATCATGAGTCCCCAGGGCAAGGTGACCGCAACGGCGGCGAGAACGGCGACCGGGCCGTACAGAAAGAGGGTACGCAGGGATTTTTCCTTCAGAGCGACGGGCAGGGCGGCGAGCGCGGCCAGAGCCGGTCCGGGAAAACCTTTGGTCAGAAAGGCCGCGCCGCAGGCCGCTCCGAGAGCGGCGAAAGCGCACAGGCGGTCCCGCGCGCCGCGGGCACGCAAGGCGGCATACGAGCAGAGCATGGAAGCCGTCACCCACATGCAGAACATGGCGTCCAGCACATTGTAGGTGCCTATGCCCAGCACCGACAGCATGGACAGGTGCATCAGCGCGGCAGTCAGGGCTGTGCCGCGTTCCCGCCGCAAGGCAAGGGCCATGGCGTAGACCATGAGCGCGCCGAGTCCGGTGCTCAAGGCCGACCCGAGACGCGCGGCAAAGTTGTTTTCCCCGAAAACAAGCAGGCATGCGCTGTTTATCCAGTAGCCCGCCGGCGGCTTTTCAAAATACCGTTTGCCGAGCAGGCGGGGCACGACCGCATCGCCGCTTGCCGCCATCTCCCTGCTTATTTCAGCGTAGCGCGGTTCGTCCGGAACACGCAACGGAGCCATGCCCAAGGGAATCAGATAAAGCAGAACGAAGAACAGAGGCAGGATGATGCCTGCCGGGAACTTTTCGTCGATCATCAGAATTCTCGGTTTCCCTCATGCGCCGTCTGTACGCCGAGCGTTCCCTCACGGCCCGGAAACGGCCGCAGTTCAATGTCGCCGCACGGCAGTTCCGACGGGTCCGAGGGGAGCAGGTCGCGTAAAGGACAAAAGCGGATGCTCTGACGTCCGGCCTTTTCCAAAAGGTCCGCAAACAGGGCGGCGCGCGACACGCCTTCCACTTCAGCGTGAATCGTGTACACGGGCACACCCCGGCAGGTGTGCACGGCGTTCAGGATATAGCCGTTGAAGCCGTCTTCACGCACTTCTCGTCCAATCACTTCGTCAAAGGTGGGGAGGGAGACGGGAACCTGCGACGTGCCCGGGCTGCCGTCCGCAAGCTTGGGGCGGAAAGGTCTTTCGCCCCGGCAGTCGCTGTTGTAGGTAAAGGCGAACGGCTCCTTGGCCTCAACGACCTTGCGGTCGGCGCGCCAGCCGGGAGCGGCCGAGCAATGTACCGCGCTCCCCAAGACGTCTTGCAGCGCTTCCAGTCCCAGCGCGGTCTGCCGGCGCAATTCCCCGACGGACCAGTCCGGCATGTGTTTCTGCCAGGCGTGGTGATCCCAGGCGTGCAGGCCGACCTCGTGGCCTACTTCCGAACAGCGGCGCATGACGTTGCCCGCGCCTGCGGCGATACGTCTGCCCGGCCATGCGGTTCCGGCCAGCAGGATACGCGGGCCGTACAGGGAGGGAGCGTTGGAACGCAGCATTTTCCGGAAAAAGTCGGGCCGCAGCATGCGCCACAGGTGCCTGCCCATATTGTCGGGGCCGACGCTGAAAAAAAAGGTCGCGCGTATGCCGTGCCGGTCAAGAAGCGACAGCAGAGCGGGCAAGCCGTCCCGCGTGCCCGTATAGGTATCCGCATCCACGCGCAGGCCGACGGTGCGCATCGGCCTTGTTACTCCCGCCCTTCAATATCGGCGCGCAGGAAATAGTCCAAGGTGTCCTCGACCGTCCTGCGCAGAGGCACTTCCGGCGTCCAGCCCAGCAGGCGGCGCGCGTTGCGGATGCTCGGACGCCTGTGCTGCATGTCCTGGTATCCGCGACCGTAATATTTTTCGCTTTCCACTTCCCTGAAGCCGGCGAAAGGCGGGAAACGCTCCCGCA
>JAITEY010000210.1 GCA_031281815.1 Desulfovibrio sp.
CAATTCGGCCTGAACGCCGGCTTTGTCGGCCCCGCGGCCTTGACGCTGGGCCACCGCTACAACCTCGACAACCGCGACTTCGGCCGCAAGGAACGCATGCCGCTGATAAACAGCGAAAAGGGCGTTTGGAACTGCACCTTTGTCGGTTATTGTTCCGAGGTCTGCCCCAAGCACGCCGATCCGGCGGCCGCCCTGCAGCAGTGCAAGGCGGAAAGCGCGGCCGACTTCGTTGCTTCGGTGCTGGAGTGCATAAAGAAAAAGGAGGCGCGCCATGCCGGGTAAGCGTAGACCCTATGTGAGGGAAATAAAATCCTGCTGGTGGACCCGGCTGCCCTTTTACCGCTTCTACATGTTGCGTGAAGGCACGGCCGTCCCGGCGGTCTGGTTCAGCATACTGCTCATGTACGGCCTTGCGGCCTTGAGTTCCGGCCCGGAAGCCTGGGCCTGTTACGTGCGCTTTCTGGCCCACCCCTTGACGGCGCTGATCAACCTCATCGCCTTTCTGGCCGCGCTGCTGCATACCAAGACCTGGTTTGAGCTCACTCCGTCGGCCCTGCCTTTGCCCGAAGAAAAAAAAGGCAAGCTGATCAAGGGGCTCTGGGCGGCAACGGCTGTCGCATCGCTGCTCGTGCTGCTCATCACCCTGTGCGCATAAACGGAATCCGGGAGCATAACGTATGAATACCCAACCGAAACGATCCAATGAACCGATATTCTGGGCGCTGTTCGGCGCGGGCGGCATGTGGAGCGCCGTCTTTGCCCCTGTCGCCGTGCTGGTCTTCGGCCTGCTTCTGCCCTTCAATGCCGGCCCCGGCGAAGCCTTTTCCTATGAGCGCCTTCTGGACCTCGCCCGGAGCTTCCTCGGCAGGCTGTTCATCTTCCTGATGATTGTCCTGCCGCTGTGGTGCGGTCTGCATCGCATACACCACTGCCTGCACGACCTGAAACTCCGCTCGCCCGTCGTGCAGTGGCTCTGTCTCGGCATTGCTTATACGCTGAGCTTGGTCGCCCTGTTTCAGGTGATATTCATCTGAAATGCCTCAGAGCGGATTGATAGTGACACTATCCGTCCGCTCTGCAGGGATTTGCCTGCAAATCCCTGCCTTGAGAAGCGCAAAACGCTCTAACGGACCATTCAGCGAGGCCGCGGCGGGAAAGCGTTTCCCCGCGGCCGACAAAGTACGCCGGCATGCACGCGGTTTTGCTTTGCGCATCGGACCACGCGGAACTTCCGCGTACTGTAAAACAAAACACCGCCTCCCGTTGCAGCGTTCACGCGGCAACGGGAGGCCGCTGTGAGGAAGACCACGATGTCCGCACCGATTCTCAGCACAGAAGCGCGCATACCCGGCCGCTCCAGCAGGCTGGTGCTGCATGCGCCGCACATCGCGGCCCGCGCGCTGCCCGGCAACTTCGTCATCCTGCGCCTGGACGAGCGCGGCGAACGCATCCCCCTGACCATTGCCGACACGGACCCGGAAGCCGGAACCGTCACCATCGTCTACCTGGTCATGGGCAAGACTACGGCCGCGCTCGAACAACTTTCCGCCGGCGGGAGCATTCTCGATCTGTGCGGTCCCTTGGGCAGGCCCACACACATCGTCAAAACCGGCACGGTCGTCTGTCTGGGCGGAGGCACGGGCATAGCCGCCATGCACCATATCGCCAAGGGACACCACAAGGCCGGCAACCATGTGATCAGCGTCATCGGCGCCCGCAGCAAGGAACTGCTCCTGTATCACAGCGAACTCTCCGCATTCTGCCCGGAAGTCGCCGTAAGCACCGACGACGGCAGCTTCGGCCGCAAAGGCATCGTCACCGACCTTCTCCGGGAACTCCTGCAAACGCGCAACGATGTGCGCGAAGTCATCGCCGTGGGCCCCGTGCCCATGATGGAAGCCGTCGTCAATACCGTCAGGCCCTTCAACGTGCCGACCACGGTCAGCCTGAACTCCATCATGGTGGACGGCATCGGCATGTGCGGAGCGTGCCGCGTAAGCGTCGGCGGAACAACGAAGTTCACCTGCGTGGACGGCCCGGAATTCGACGGGTTCCTGGTGGATTTCGCCGAACTGCGCAGGCGTCTGGCAGCCTTCAAGGATCAGGAAAAAGTTTCCTACGACAAATACTGCGCCTGTCTCGGCGACACGCCGCCGAAACAAAAGAAAAAACCGGGCGAACGCGTCGCCATGCCCTGCCGGCCCGCGGCCGAGCGCGTGAAGGATTTCGGGGAAGTGGCCCTGGGGTATTCCCCCGGCCTGGCCGCGCAGGAGGCGGGACGCTGCCTGCAGTGCAAAAAACCCGCCTGCGTCGCCGGATGCCCCGTCGAAGTCCCTATCCCGCAGTTCATCAAGGCCGTCGCCGACGGCAAACCCGCCGAAGCTTACGGCCTGATCAAGCGCGCCAACAGTCTGCCTGCCGTCTGCGGCCGCGTCTGTCCGCAGGAAAGCCAGTGCGAGGGCCGCTGTATCCTGAACGCCAAGGGTAACCCCATAGCCGTGGGACGCCTGGAACGCTATGTCGCCGACGCCTGGCTCGCCTCCTCGGCCTGCCGCGACCTGCTGCGCGGCGAACAGCGCGACTTTGCGGCGGACGCGCCCAAGGTCGCCTGCATCGGCTCCGGCCCGGCGTCACTCACTGCTGCCGGCTACCTCGCGGGCAGGGGCGTTGCCGTGACCGTTTTTGAAGCTCTGCATGAGCCGGGCGGCGTGCTTGTCTACGGGATTCCCGAGTTCCGTCTGCCGAAAAAAGACGTCGTGGCGGTGGAACTGGATGTGCTCAAGCGCGCGGGAGTGCGCTTTCTCACCAATCAGGTCGGCGGCAAGAGTTTTACCGTCGCCGGACTTTTCGAGCAGGAGTTCCGGGCCGTTTTCATCGGCGTGGGCGCGGGACTGCCGTCTTTCCTGAACGTGCCGGGGGAAAACCTCATCGGCGTTTTTTCGGCCAACGAGTACCTGACGCGCGCCAATCTCGGCCGTGCCTACGATTTCCCGAACTACGACACCCCTCCCTTCAACGGCAGGCGAGTGACCGTGTTCGGCGGCGGCAATGTGGCCATGGACGCGGCGCGCACGGCCCTGCGCATGGGTGCGGACAACGTGGACATCGTCTACCGGCGGACCATGGCGGAACTGCCCGCCCGCCGCGAGGAGGTCGAACACGCCGTTGA
>JAITEY010000013.1 GCA_031281815.1 Desulfovibrio sp.
GGGTGGAAAATGACAAACACAGACATTCAGTCCTGCTTCGTCTGCAAACTTTTGTAGTTCTATCTTCCAAAGTCTGTTTCGAGAGCCGTTGCTTCCCCCGCCGTCTGCCGTTATAAGTAACGAATGGGCGCAAGGGTAACGCAAGATCCCCATCTTTTTCCACCAGTTCCGGATGCTGTCCACTGCAAATTCTGCCGTGTCGTGACTGATTCCGACGTTGACATAGCCTTCGTTTGCCGTAATGTCGTAAATTCCGTATGGGGTCGCCCGTCCATTTTCGTTGATAAAATCATAAACATTAACGTGTTCGGGCTTGCCGCTCGGGTGATATTCTCTGCCGTTATTTTTGAAATTCCCCACAAGTTCCTTCTTTTTTGCATCCACTGAGATGACAGGTTGCCCCATTCCGATGAAGGTATCTGCCGCCTTGCTGATATGTTCAAACTGTTCATCACGGTCTGGACCGCCGGTTCCCTCATGTGATTTTTTGTTGGATTGAAGGGTGAACCCCATTTTTTCCAGTAATTTACCAACTGTCACATATCCAATTCTGTGTCCAGATGCGCATAGCTCTGAGGATAACTTGCGCAGGCTCTTGCTTGTCCAAAGCAGCAACGATTCCGGATCACCATGTTCATGGGGCGAAACGAGCCGCAATAAGTCTTTTTCCAATGTAGAATCTTCAGCAAGTAATGTTTTACGCCCACCACCAACCTTTCTTTGCCTTCCTGTGACGGATGAAGCAGAAAAATCATCTTCCAATTCCCGCATCCCGTTGTAGAGCGTAGGTCGCGAAAGCCCGGAAACATTAGCAACAAAACTGACTCCGCCTCGCGGAAGACATTTCGCCAAGGCACTTGACATCAGACGGAACTCACGTTCACCAAACTGCGGTCGCAAAATTGCAAAGAATTCCGCATAATTATTTGTATCCTCCATCTGTTCCTCCTTTTGATATTCGAGAGTATGGCAGATAGGGGATTATTTGTAAATATTATTTTTGAACGACTCCTTACTTCAACGCAAAGGTTCGGACAAGGTGTGCTTCTGAATGATGCGGGGCCGGCGCGTCAAAACGGGAGGCGACACTCCGCCGGCCTTGATGGTCGAGTGGTTACGCCGTTCTCGTCAGGATATAGTGCCGGATATTGTCCAGGAGGTCGCGTTCAGGCGAAGGCGGAAAGACCGCCAAGGCCCGCGCCGCCTCGGCAAGATGCATTCCGGCGGGTTCCCTGGCCTGTTCCGCAAAGCCGCCGGCGCAGATTTCCCCGCACAAGGCTTCAATAGTCGCCTCATTGAGCCTGCCGCCCTCAAAGTCCGCGCGCAGGCGGCCGGCTTTCTCCGCAGGCAGGGAAGCAAGGTACAGGAGCAGAGGCGGCGTACATTTGCCTTCCCGAAGATCCCCCCCCTTGGGCTTGCCCGTTTCTTCGCACGGGTAATAATCCAGCACGTCGTCGACGATTTGAAAGGCAATGCCCGATTCCAGGCCGAAAAGCGCCGCGGCCCGCGCCGCCTCTTCGCCTGCCCCGGCCCGGAGCGCCCCGAGTTCGCAGGAAGCGCGCAGCATCCAAGCCGTTTTGCCGGTGACGATGCGCACATAGTCTTCATGACTCACAGAAGTGTCGCGGAGCCGGGCGAACTCGGCAATTTCGCCCTCAGCCGTGTGCATGACGGCTTCCGACACGCAGGCTGTAAGTTTCGGGTCGCCGAAAGACGCCACCAGGAGCAGTGCCTTGGCCAGCATGGCGTCTCCCGCCAGCACGGCCGGCACGGCGCCGAACAGGACGTGAGCCGCGGCGCGTCCCCGGCGCACGGGCGCATTGTCCAGAATGTCGTCGTGCAACAGGGTCGCAGCGTGCAGCATCTCCACCGCCGCGCCCAGCGTATGGAGACCGGCGTCCGGGCAGCCGAAGGCGCGCCCGGTGAGCAGCGTCAGCAAAGGACGCAGACGTTTGCCTCCGGACAGGAGCAGATGCTCCGCCGGCGCGCGCGCATGTTCCGGCAACTCCGCCGTATGCCGCCGAAGCTCCGCGTTGATCCGGGGTTGTTCACGGGAAAGAACGGCGTCAATGGCCGACGCCGCGTCCCGGCGCCGCCCGGTGCTGCTATGGGGGCTTTGCGGGGAGTCCGGCCCTGCGGGTGCGTTGAGGGAAACCACGATTTCACGCCCGGCAAAAAAGTTCCGCGCCCAGCCGGCTCAGGGCGGCAAAGGCGTCGGCCGTATTCCAGGTATGCGGAGGGCGGTATCCCGCGGCGTTGGAAACAGCGCGGAACTCCGCAAAAGGGACGCGCGCCGCGGCGCAGGTCAGGGCCAGAGCAAAGCCTTCCATAGTTTCCGCAAGACCTCCGTATAGTTGCGCCGTCCGCGCCGCAAGGGCCGGGTTGCCGGATATCCCCGCCACGGTCAGCGCGGCGCCGCGCGCATACGATTCAGGAACAGTATGCCGGCTCGCGGGAGTTTTGCCAAGCGCGGGAGCCATGCGGGTCAGGGCGGCATCCGGATCAAGGGCAAGGCGCGTGTACACCGGCCCTGAGTCCGTGACGAGCTGCGGCAGATGCAGGGCGGAAACAATACCGGCCTCCTCCCGGACGCCGTATTCAGGAAACCGTTCTTCGTCGACGGCCAGCAGGCTTCCTATCGGAGCCTTTTCCAGATCATAGCTGCCGGCCAGCCCTGTATTGATCACGCCGTCCGGCATCTCCCGCCGCGCGATACGCATGGAGCCGCCCAGACATGCGCCGAGAGACAGGGCCGCCGCGACGGGCCCTACCCCGCAAATGAGCAGGTACAGGTCGCAACGGGCAAGTTTGAGAACGGGCAACGCCGCTCCCGAAAGGGTGGGCTCGGGAGATTCCGGAGAGGACGCGGGGCTCCGCTGTTGCTTTCCATCCCGAAGACCGGCAGAGCAACCCGGGTGCGGCTCTCCGTCACGAAGACGGGTGGCGGCGTACAGGTGTTGTTCTTTGTGCGTGGGGCGGGCAAAGGGCGGACGCGCTTCGTCCGGCAGGGCGATGTCGTTCCCGCCGGGCAACAAGGCAAGGGTTGCGCGCAGTTCCGAGGCGGCAGCACAGACAAGGAGCAACGCCCCCCGTTGCGTTGCCCCGATGGGCTCCGTTTCCGCGGACCCGACCGCAAGCCCGGCGCGTCCTGCGTTCAAACGGGCTGATCGACGCGTTTTTCCGCGTTCCGGGAAGCGCGGTTGACCAGCTTGGACAGCCGGGGCAGGGTGATGAACGTGTACACCAAGCCGGAAACAATGTACCCGAAAAGAATCAGAGGGCCGAAAATCACAGGATCAGCCACAACCAGGGCAAACAGGGCTATGGCCTGGATCATGGTGCGGAAGGGATGGGCCTTGAGAAAGCCCAGTTCCTTGAACGAAGCGTAGCGTATACGGCTGACCATGAGGAAGGCCGTGCCCACGGTGCAGCCCAGAGCGATACCCCCCATGCCGCCCTGCAGAACATCCGGCAGCCTGGGCGCGATAAGCACCAGGCAGGCCAAGGTGCAGCCCGCCGCGGGGGTGGGCAGCCCGGTAAAAAAGCTCTTGCCGGCCGTGCCCGACGCGCCGACATTGAAACGCGCGAGACGCAGCGCGGAGCAGACGGCAAAGAGAAAGCAGGCTGCCGTGCCTATATTGCCGAAGCCTCCCAGGGCGAAGCGGTGAATCAGGAACGCGGGGGTCACGCCGAAGGAGGCAAGGTCCGCCAGAGAATCGTATTGTACGCCGAATTCGCTGGATCCGCCGGTCCAACGGGCCACCTTGCCGTCGAGTCCGTCCATGAGCGCGCTGAACAGCACGGCCTGGGCGCAGGCTTCGTAATTCCCGCCGGCGGCCCAGAGCAGGCCGAGAAAGCCGGCCAGCAGACTGGCTGTGGTAAACAGGTTCGGCAGAATGTACACGCTTTTCTTTTTGGGCAGCGGATGATCCTCCATGCGGACTCCCTTGGTTTCAGCGGCTGATTCCCCTCAACGTAACCCGTTGAAGCCTCAATCGGGGGTGCGGGAGAATCATCGGTCTTGCGCAGGCTCAGGACGACCTGCCGGGGTTTGCGGGGGCGGAACCCCCATCGGAAAATACTTCAACGCTTCCGTTGCCCCGTCAACGGGCCTAGTTTTACGCGGCGGCAATCACGAGAACATCGGCCGGGTCATCAACGGGCCTAGTTTTACGCGGCGGCAATCACGAAAACATCGGCCGGGTCATCGGCTCCTACCGTCAGCGGGTCGGACTTTGCGGGGCGGCAATCATGCTTACGCCGGCTGTGACCTTCTGTCCGACAACGACCGCCGGTTGCAGGCCGTCCGGAAGATACACGTCCACGCGCGAGCCGAACTTTATCATGCCGATGCGTTCGCCCCGGCGCAACGTATCGCCGGGTTCCGCCCGGCAGACAATGCGCCGGGCCACCAGACCCGCTATCTGCACCATGCTCCAGCGTTTGCCGTCTTCATCCTCAAGGGCGTAGGCGCAACGCTCGTTGTCGGTTGACGCCTTGTCCAGGGAGGCGTTGAAAAATTTGCCCGCATGGTAGGCAGTGTCCACGACCTTGCCCGCCACAGGGCTCCTGTTCACATGCACGTTGAAGACGTTCATGAAGATGCATACGCACAGGCGAGGTTCGGCGGTAAAGGGGTCCGGCATGCGGGCGACTTTCACGACCTTGCCGTCGGCAGGGCTGACCGCGATGCCCGGAGCCGTCGGAACCGGGCGTTCGGGATCCCTGAAAAAATGCAGGCAAAACACGGTAGCCGCGAAAAACGCGACGGCCGTCCACGCGCACTCAAGCGCGGCCGCGACAAGCGCCGCGAGGGAACAAAGAAAAACGGCGGGTGTACCTTCAGGGGCCACGCCGGTTGACGGTTTGCGCATGCATGCTCCCGCGTTGTTCGCGTATGCTTACAACAAGCCTTCCGCGCTGTAAAGAACGGCGTCCGCGAAGCCCGCGCCCCAAAACGCGCTGCGTTTTCTTATGCCGCGGCCGTTTCGGCAAAGGCTTTTTTCAGCGCCGGGGCGGCCCGCTCAATGACCTTTTCGTCCACGCAGTACGCAAGGCGGAAATAGCCGGGACCGGCAAAGCCCGAACCCGGCACTGCCAGCACCAAGTGTGAACGCAACCGTTCCACAAAGGCCGCGTCGTCCCCGCCGGGCGCTTCAGGGAAGAAATAAAACGCCCCGCGCGGCAGCAGAAACGTGTAGCCCGCGTCCCTGAGCGCTGCCGCCATCGCGTCCCTGCGCCGCCTGTAAATTGCGATGTCGACGGAAGCTCCGAGCGCCGCCGCCGCGAGACGCTGCCCCACGATCGGGGCGTTGACGAAACCCAGGGTGCGGTTGCACAGCGCAAGTCCGTCCATGAGCTGTTTCCTGTGTTCCGCAAGAGGCGAAAGCGCCAGATAGCCGATGCGCTCGCCCGGCAGGGACAGGCTCTTGGAAAAGGAAGAAACCAGAACGGCATAGGGATACCGGGGCAAGAGCGGCGGCACTTCCGCGCCGTCGTAGACCAGAAAGCGGTAGGGTTCGTCCGAGGCCAGGAAAATCGGCCGGCCGAAGCGTTCGGACTTTTCCCGCAGCAGGGCGCACAAGGCGGCCAGTTCTTCCCGCCCGTAGACCTGCCCGGTCGGGTTGTTGGGCGAGTTGACGATCATAACCCTTGTCCGGGCCGTCACCGCCGCGTCGACGGCGTCGATGTCCAGGGAGAAGGTGCCCGGCCGGGTGGGCACGGTGCGGAACAGGGCGCCGCAGCCGGCGGCGTAAAAGCCGTATTCCACGAAACAGGGCGCGGGGGCCAGCACCTCGTCGCCGGGGTTGAGCACCGCGCGCAACAGCACGTTCAACCCGCCCGCCGCGCCGCAGGTCAACAGCACGTCCTCCCCGGCCAGGGCAATGCCCTGTTCGACGGAAAGATGCCGCGCCAGAGCTTCCCGCACATCGGGGAGTCCCGCGTTGGGCATGTACCCCAACGCAAATGGTTCGCCCGCCCTGTCCGCGACCTCGCGCAGGGTCCGGGCCACTATGTCCGGCGGAGGCAGGTCGGGGTTGCCCAAGCTGAAATCGCAGACGGCCTCTTCGCCGTGCTGCTTTTTCAGAATCGCGCCGGCCTCGAACATGGCGCGGATCATGGACCCGCGCCCGACATTTTCCGCTACGGCATCAGCTAGCATGTTCACCGTGAGTTCCTCCGGGGTTCAATGCACATCCGGCTCCCGTCCGCAGGCCGATCGCCTGGAAAAGGTCGTCGCTCCGCGGCAGGCCGGCGCGCTCCCGCACTGAAGGGGGGCATCGGAAAGGTATGCCCGCCTTTGCCGGGCGTCAAGCGGGAATCCTCGAAAAGAAGGGAGTTCTGATCGGCTCACGCCCGGCAGTGCCGCGTCAAGCGACAACAGTCGCAACCCCGCAAGGGAGTACGCCGCCGAAGACGGCGTGAGCGGGTTCATCCGACACGCTGCAAGTATAGGCATAGTATAGACTGCTTTTGAAAAATCGGTGCAAAAATATTGAATTAACTATTGAATTAATCAGCGGTTCCATATACTGTGCGTTAGGAGCCCCGTTATACTATGAACAGCAGCAAGCAGCAGTCATGACGCAAGAAGTCGCGCCCGGCATTTACAGGATGGAGATTCCTCTACCGCGCACCGCGCTGCGGACCCTCAACGCCTATCTGGTGCGCGCCGCGCCGCGCAATCTGCTGGTGGATACCGGCCTCAACATGCCCGAGAGCCGGGACGCACTGTACGCCGGGCTGGCCGAACTCGGGGCGCTTGACGCCGGCCTGGATATTTTTCTCACGCACATGCATGCAGACCACTCCGGTTTGGCGGCGGAACTTGCCGCGCGGCCGGAAACGACCGTGTACGCCGGCGCGGAAGACGGCGCGGCGGTGATCAGGCTGGCTGCGGAGGGGCCTGTGTTCTGGCGCGGCGTGCTTGACGGCATGGCTGAGCACGGGTGTCCGGAGCTTCTGATGCGGACCGTGGCGACCACGCATCCGGGCATGATCGCCGGTCCCGTTGGGGACATTGCGGTAAGCTTCGTCAATGAGGGTGATGTGTTGCGTTGCGGGGAGGCGGCGTTGCGCGTGCTTTTGGTGCCGGGGCACACGCCGGGGCATGCGGCGTTGTTCGACGAGGCGCGGGGAATACTGTTGTGCGGGGATTTCGTGTTGGCGGAGGCCTCGACCACCACACCGTATTGGCCGAACATGCCTGACTCTCTGGGTGTCTTTCTGCGCAGTCTGGATTCCGTGCGCGATTGCGACATACGACTGGTCCTGCCCGGCCACGGGAGGGTATTCGACAACGCGGGCGCGCGTATGGTCGCCTTGCGCGCCGGGCGGGCGCGCCGGCTGGAAGACACGCTTCGCCTGCTGGGGGACATGGAAGCGACGGCGGCGGAACTGGCACAACAACTGCACCGCTCCCGGTCGGGCGGCGGATGGGAAAGCTATATGCCGGCGCAGCAGTGGTTCGCGATGCAGGATATGTTGGCGTTCCTGGAACGTCTGGAGGCCGAGGGCAGGGTCGCCCGTGCGGAAAAGGACGGGCTGATCCGTTTCCGCGCAGTCTGATGCGGTGGTGCCGTGGGCGCGGAGTGAAGAGAAAGCAACAAGGATAATTTCGCCGAAATACAATCTCTTATTGAGCGAATTTATCAAGAAAATGGAGAAGATAGTCGATGTTAGCCGCCGTACTGCATGGGAAGGCCGCAAGGGTCACGGTTGACGGAGAAGACGTCAGTTGGCGTGATCTTTTTCGCCGACGGGAAGATTTGCTGACTGCCGCCTTTTTTGGACGTTTTTTATACCTTTCGACGACAATGAGGCGGGAAGCCCTTGCGTTGCTTGTAGGACACCGGGCTGCTGCCGACTTGGGAGAT
>JAITEY010000037.1 GCA_031281815.1 Desulfovibrio sp.
CGGGGGAAATGATTTCCCCCGGGCCCCCTCATAAACACGCTGAAATATCAATCGGGGGTGCAGGGGAATCATTTCCCTGCCGAGGGAATTTGAGGGGGCGGAGCCCCCGCAGGAAAAATAATTCCGAGCTTCCTCTTCATCTTCCCGCAAATCTTTGCCGGCCGCGAGCAGGACATCGGCTTCAGGGTGCGCCAGGAACAAGGCGCAGGCCCTTTCCAGAGTATCGGGAGTGTAGACGCAGTCATCATCTGGAAAAGCGACGCAGTCGCCGTTCAACAGCGGGAGAGCCGCATTGCGCGCGCGGGAAAGCGCCGGCGTCGGGGAAGGAACGGTGCGTATGGACAGCCGGTCGGCATACTTGCACGCAAGGGCGAGGGCGTCGGCGGCGCAATCTTCGCCGTGGACGAAAAGCACCTCGAAATCCTTGTGCGTCTGCGCCGCAAGGCTTCGGAACAGGCATTCCGCCGGATACAGGCGGTCGGTGGTGACGACAAGCAGGCTGAACTTCACGCTTCAGAACTCCGGCTCACACCCGCAAAAACAGCGCCGACCGACCCGCAACCCGCAGGTCGGCGCTGACCAGGCGCAACGGTTCGACCTCGGCCTGGGCCGCGATCATGCGGTCAAAGGACGCGGTTTTCAGTCCTGAACCGGACAAAGAGGGCAGGGCGGCGACATGTTCGCCGCGCAGGGGGAGTTCCGCAAACCCGCTTTCAGCGGCGGCCTCGCGCAATTCCTTCAGATCGGCCCGCAGTTTCCCGGCCTCAATGCGCGCCGTTATATCCCACCAGGAAACAACGCTGACGAAGATTTCCGTTTCGTCGGCCAACAGGATGTCCCGAATGCTCTCCACCGCGGGGTCGCCCGCCAGAGTGCGGAGTAGGACGTTGGTGTCGAGAAGCACACGCATCAGGACGGCCCCGCGGGCTGCACGGACTGCTCACCGGTCCTGTCGGGTGCGTCGGGCCTGTCAAGATCGGCAGGCAGGACGAGTTTGCCGGCCAGAATGCCGATGCGCTTGGCCCGCCGCACATAGGAAGCCGGCACCAGAGCCACAATAGGCTTGCCGTAGCGTTCGATGAACACCGGCTCCCCGGCGGAAGCCCGTTTGGTCAACTCGGACAAAATACCCTTGGCCTTGAATGTGGAAACTGTGAACATCGCGCGCCTCCTTTATGCGTCAGCGGAGCATCCGCCGGACCGCGGCCGGAATGCCTGTTGTGCGTGATTGCGCGGATGGTCGCGCCGTTCGCCGGGATTCCCTGTATACGCAGCCGGCACTTGCCCCGTAGACAAGCACGGCTTGGGAGATTGCAGGTCCACGACGGACGCGGCTAAAACACGAAAATCCCCGGCGGCTTTTCGACGGGGGCACATGAGAATGCCCAAGCCGGGCCGGGGAAAAATTAAGGAAGCTTGCGCTGTGAGGTGTGTGTGTGTGTGTGTGTGTGTGTGTGTGTGTGTGTGCGCAAGAAACGAGCCGAAATCATTGATATATCCTGAGTTTTTCCCAAAAAAGATTTTTGTTGCCGACCAAGATTTAGCTTGTCATGAGACCACTGTCAAGTCCATATTTTCGCAACGGACAAAATTTTTTATCGGGTGCTTTGACGGGTACCGCAATCGTGCGGCGGCAGCTTCGCGGTGGAGGCTGCGCGAGGGCGGATTTTCTGCTATGACAGGTAGTTGAAACTGTTTACGAGCTGAAGCGCGGGATATTGGAATAATAAACAAATTATTCCAAAAAACAGCATTTCCTTGGAATAACGAGCGAAACTACTGATTCTGTATAGGTAAAATGTGTTGCTTTTCAAGTAAATAAAAAATCATCGACCATTCGCGGGCATGAATATCGCGATACATAGACGCATATATTATATATTTTATTTCTCCATCTGTAAAATCGTCGCATTGTAAACAAGACATAGCGCAAGCAAGTGCAAAAAAGGAATTTGCTCGAAGTATAATATCTTCAAGTTCCGGATTGTTATCATTGTGTGGTTTTATTGGGCGGATACGACTGAGCCATTTAAAAAGGTGAGCAGCTTGCTTGTGTCTATCACCGTATTCTATGTTATGATAAGATTTGATACGAAGCATATCCTCACAAAAAGATGTAGCTGCTTGCGATAATAATGCATAATTCATAAAGAGACCGTGTTTTTGGTATTGTGGAAGGCAATAAAATTGTGTCCAAAAAGTTTGCAGCCATTCTGAAAATTCTTTTCCCCTTTCTCTGGATTCGGTATGTATCATTTCCTTAACTTGTTCTATCATTTGTCGATTTTTATCAGCTTTTATCAGATAAAGAAAATTGTTTCATGTCCATAAAGATTCATCCTTCTAGAAAAGAGATTCTTTTTTACTCCAAGACGCCATTATTCTAGTAAAGTTCTCTGACATTTTTTCAAAAGATATCGGTTCTCCTTGGTTATGAATTTTTTCTTGTGCAACTGATAGAAACTTGGGATTATTAAACAGTCTCTCAATGTAAGCAAAGGCTTTTTCGTCATCCCACGGAGCATCTATTCTAGTTTCAGAGATAGGCTTTTCAGAACTCATACTTTCCTCCAGTTCGTTGCTTTTTCTTAGCCCTATCCACAACCAGCCGCTTTTGTCAACCCTCCTTTCAAGAAACAGCATTTCCTTGGAATAACGCCGGTGCATTTCGACGTATTTCTCGTACCTATGTGGTTATACATATTTTTTATTCCTTGCAGCGCGTGATTTTGCTCGGGATGCGCCGGCCGTGTGCTTTATGCGGACATGCCCCTTGACAGGCCGCCTTTGCCCGGATACTGTATACAATCGTTTTCTCAAGGCGCAAACACCCTCAAAACGCCGAAGACCTCTCACCCGCAGGGCCGAAATCCTTGGCAAAAAAACGCACTCTCCAACGCTGGAGCGCAGATGACGCCGCCGAACTGTACGGTGTGCACAACTGGGGCGCCGGCTATTTCGACATTTCCCCCGACGGCGACGTCCTGGTGCGCCCGTTCGGACGCAAAAATCCCGTGGCCGTCAGCATCATGGACATCATCCGCGGCATGCGCGACCGTGGTCTGAACATGCCGGTTCTGCTGCGCATAGAAAATATCCTCGATACGCAGATTGCCCTGTTGCACGACAGCTTCCGCAAGGCCGTCAAAACTCTGGGCTACCGCGGGGACTACCGGGGTGTCTTCCCCATCAAGGTCAATCAGCAGCAGCAGGTGGTGGAAGCCGTCGCCCGCTTCGGCACAAATTTCCATCACGGCATGGAAGTGGGCAGCAAGGCCGAACTTTTCGCCGCCCTCTCGCAGTTGCGCGACGAAGAAGCCTGCCTTATCTGCAACGGATACAAGGACGAGGAATTTATCGAACTCGGCCTGCATGCCGTCCGCTTGGGCTTTCTCTGTTTCTTTGTCGTGGAAATGCCGAGCGAACTGCCCCTTATCCTTGAATGCGCGGAGCGCACGGGCGTCAAACCCCTGATCGGCGTGCGGGCCAAACTCGCCTGTCAGGCCGGCGGACACTGGACGGCCTCCGGCAGCGACCACTCCACCTTCGGCCTGACCACCACCCAAATCGTCGACGCCGTGGATCTCCTGCGCGAAAAGGACATGCTTGATTCCTTCCGCCTGCTGCACTTCCACCTGGGGTCGCAGCTCTCCAACATCCGGGATATCCGCGATGCGGCCATGGAAGCCTCGCGCGTGTACGCCGGGCTGGTGAAAGAAGGCGCCCCCATGGGCTTTCTCGACCTCGGCGGCGGTCTGGCCGTCGACTACGACGGCTCGCGTACCAATTTCATTTCCAGCCGCAACTACAGCCTGGATGAATATTGTACGGATATGGTCGAAGCGGTGATGTCCATCATGGATGAAAGCGGCATCCACCATCCCGTCCTGATTACGGAATCGGGCCGGGCTACCGTCGCCTATTACTCCATACTGCTTTTCAACGTGCTCGACGTAAGCCGCATCGCCGATCAGGGGTCGACGCTCGAAACGACAGAGGAAACCGTCCTGCCGGACGACGCGGCTGAGTCCACGCGCAACCTGCTGCAAACCCTGCAGGGCATCAACCTGCGCAATCTGCAGGAAAGCTACAACGATGCCGTATACTACCGCGACGATATCCGCCGGCAGTTCCTGCAAGGCAAGGCCGGCCTGCGCGAGCGCACCGTGGCCGAACGCCTGTTCTGGGCAATCATCAACCGCATAGCCCGCGAAAAAGGCAAGCTGCCGCACATCCCCAAAGATTTGACGGAAATCGACCTGGCCCTTGCCGACATATACTACGGCAATTTCAGCGTGTTCCAGTCCCTGCCCGATGCCTGGGCCATAGGCCAGCTTTTCCCCGTCATGCCCGTCCACCGGCTCACGGAAGAACCGACCAGACAGGCCATCCTTTCGGACATCACCTGCGACAGCGACGGGCGCATCGACCATTTCATCGATGCCGGGCAAGGCGTGAAAAACACGCTGGACCTGCACGTACTGAAGGAAAACGAAGAGTATTACCTCGGCGTCTTTCTCGTCGGCGCGTATCAGGAAACGCTGGGCGACCTGCACAACCTGCTCGGGGACACCAATGTGGTGTCCGTGCGCGTCGGCGAAGACGGCAGCTTCGAGTTCGTGCGCGAACTGCGGGGGGATTCCGTGGCCGACATACTCTCCTATGTGGAATACGACCCCCGCCGTATCCTGGAAAGATTGCGCAAAGCCGCGGAAAAAGCCGTGCGCGACGGACGCATCCAGCCCGCGGAACGCCTGCTGACCATGCAGGCTTTTGAAGACGGCCTGCGCGGCTATACCTACTTTGAGAGATGAACCCATGAAAAAAGTGCTTATCATCGGCGCGGGCGGCGTCGGGGCCGTCACGGCCCACAAATGCGCCCAAGTTCCCGGCGTTTTCAGTGAAATCATGCTCGCAAGCCGCACCAAGGCGCGCTGCGACGCCGTGGCCGCCCAACTGCCTTGTCCCATCCGCACCGCCGGGGTCGACGCGGACAACCCGCGGGAACTCGTGCCGCTCATCGACAGTTTCAAGCCGGATATGGTCATCAACGTCGCCCTGCCTTACCAGGACCTGCATATCATGGACGCCTGCCTTGAATGCGGCGTACATTACCTGGATACCGCCAACTACGAGGCTCCGGAAAAAGCCGCATTCGAGTACGGTCCGCAGTGGGCCTACCGGGAACGTTTCAAGGAAAAAGGCCTTACGGCCGTCCTCGGCTCGGGTTTCGACCCCGGCGCGACCAACGTCTTTTGCGCCTATGCCCAAAAACATCACTTCGACGAGATTCATGAACTGGACATCATCGACTGCAACGCCGGCGACCACGGCCTGCCCTTCGCCACCAACTTCAACCCGGAAATCAACATCCGCGAAGTCTCCGCGCGCGGCCGCTGGTGGGACCGGGGCGAATGGCTGGAAACCGACCCCCTGTCCTGGTCCATGACCTACGATTTCCCCGACGGCATCGGCCCGAAAAAATGCTTCCTCCTCTACCACGAAGAACTGGAATCCCTGGTGCTCAACCTGCGCGGCCTCAAGCGCGCCCGCTTCTGGATGACGTTTTCCGAGTCCTATCTCACCCACCTGGAAGTCCTTGAGAATGTCGGCATGACCCGCATAGACGCCGTCGACTTTGAAGGACACAAGGTCGTGCCTTTACGCTTTTTGAAGACGCTGCTTCCGGACCCCGCCTCCCTCGGACCGCTGACCAAGGGCAAAACATGCATCGGCTGCCTGTTCAAAGGCATCAAAGACGGCGTTGAGCGCGTCTGTTACCTGTACAACGTCTGCGACCACCGGAAATGCATGCGCGAAGTAGGGTCCCAGGCCGTCAGCTACACCACCGGAGTGCCCGCCATGATCGGAGCGAAACTCGTGCTTGAGGGCGTATGGGAAAAACCGGGGGTGTGGAATCTCGAAGAACTCGACCCCGACCCCTTCATGCGCGACCTCAACCTCTACGGCCTGCCTTGGGTGGAACGCTTTGGCCCGGCAGGGTGATACCGCGATTGGCCTATCAGAAACAGGGGAGGGCGCGGTTACCGGATCGGACGAAGGCAGGGAAGCCCTGCCTTCACCCTGTTTTGTCGTGGACGAGGACGCTCTGGCCGCCAACCTCGCCGTGCTGGACGGGGTCCGGCAACGTAGCGGGGCGCGTATTCTTCTGGCGCTCAAGGCCTTTGCCGCGTTCAGCGTTTTTCCCCTGTTGCGCCGGACCTTGGACGGCGTGTGCGCCTCTTCTCCCTATGAGGCGCGTCTGGGACGGGAAGAATTCTCCGCCCCGGACGCCGTGCGCGAAGTGCATGTATTCGCCGCCGCATACAGCGAGGCGGACATACGCGAGATTGCCGTTGCAGCCGACCATATCGTGTTCAATTCGTTGACGCAGCTTAAACGTCTGGGTCCTCTTGCGCGCAGCGTTGCCGCAAAAAAGGGGCGGACGCCCGAATTCGGTCTGCGTCTCAACCCCGAACACTCGGAAGGGACCATACCCCTGTACGACCCCTGCGCGCCCGGCTCCCGCCTGGGCGTCCGGCAAAAGGATTTGCGGGGCGTACATCCCTTGCGGCTCCGTGAACTGGGTGTTTCGGGACTGCATTTTCATACGCTCTGCGAGCAGGACGCCGCCCCCCTGGCCCGTACCCTGGCCGCGGTGGAGGAAAAATTCGGGGAATATCTCCCGTACATGCGCATGCTGAATTTCGGGGGCGGGCACCACATCACCCGCCCCGGCTACGACGTGGACCTCCTGTGCCGCTGCATCGGCCGTATCGCCGCAAGGTACGGCCTGCAGGTCTATCTGGAGCCGGGGGAGGCCGTGGCCCTGAACGCCGGCACGCTGCGCAGCACCGTGCTGGACATTGTGCATGCCGATATGCCCGTGGCCGTCCTGGACAGCTCGGCCGCCGCCCATATGCCGGATATTCTGGAAATGCCCTACCGGCCGGAGGCGGCCGGAGCGGGGCTGCCCGGCGAAAAGGCGTGGACCTGCCGTCTGGCCGGTAAATCCTGTCTGGCCGGGGACGTCATGGGCGAATATTCTTTCGACGTTCCCCTTCAGCCGGGCGATACGGTCGTGTTTCTGGACATGGCCCACTACACCATGGTGAAAACCAACACGTTCAACGGTCTCGCGCTGCCCGGCATTGCCCTCGCGCAAAGCGGCGGCGGCATCCGTACGGTGCGACGCTTCGGTTACGAGGATTTCAAGCAGCGACTGTCATAAAGGAGGAAATGCCGATGGACGCCGACACACCGCGTTTTCTGGAATCGGAACTTGCCCCCGCTCCCGCGCACGCCTGCCGCTTTCACGTCATTCCCGTGCCCTATGAGGCGACGACGTCCTACGGGCGCGGCACGGCACGAGGACCGCAGGCCGTCCTCGCGGCCTCGAATCAGCTTGAAACATGGAACGGACGCGGCATTCCCGCCGCCGCCGGCATATACACCCAACCGGCCGTCGAGGTGCGCGGCGGCCCGGAAGATGTCCTTGCGCGCATTGAAACGGCCGTCCTGCGTGCTTTGGATTCCGCTTCTGCCGAAATCGCGTCCGGCCCGAGCGGGATCGAATCCGGTCCGCGCAAAGACGCATCCGGCACGGCCTTGCAGGTAGTGCCGGTGCTTTTGGGCGGCGAGCACACCGTCACCCTTGGGGCGTTGCGGGCGCTGCAGAAACGTTGCGGGCCTTTCGGCATCATCCAGTTCGACGCCCACGCCGACCTGCGTGAAAGCTACGAGGGCACGCCCTACAGCCACGCCTGCGTCATGCGCAGGGCCGTGGACGACCTGAATCTGTCACTCTTTCAAATAGGCGTACGCAGCCTTTCGCGGGAAGAACGGGACTTTCGCCGCAACCGGCGCATCCCCGGCCTCGACGTGAGCGGGGCGGAGGACGAGGCGCGCGGGAACCCCGGTTCTTCGTTTCTGCCGTCCGGTTTTCCGGACAAGATATACATTACCTTTGATGTGGACGCCCTGGACGCTTCACTGATGCCGGCAACGGGTACCCCGGAACCCGGAGGACTTTTCTGGCGACAGGTTCTTGCGCTTGTGGAGCGCGCCCTTGTCGGGCGCGTCTGCTTGGGTTTCGACGTGGTGGAACTTGCCCCGATTCCGGGCATGCACGCCCCGGAGTATACGGCGGCGCGGCTGGTCTACGAGATTATGGGCCTGACGCTGCCCCACGCCGGACCTTGGCCGGGCGCCGCGTATCTGCTCGCGACATCGGGGCGGAAGCCGCTTGACATTACACGGAATTTTGCGTCTTATACCGTACAGGACAGTCAAGTCCGGAGGATCGGCGTGACGGTAAAAGAACTTATCAACAAACTCAAGGATGCCGGGTGGACGTTTCGGGAAGGCGGGAATCACACTGTCGGCATCAGTCCTGACGGTGCAAGGAAAACTGTCTTCAACCGGCGCCCGCAAGACGTCGGACCCGAAACCTTGCGTAGCCTTGAGCGGCAAACCGGAGTGAAACTGAGCTGAACTCCGGTCCGACAGGGAGAGCAGCCATGCGGAAGTATTATGCGGCGGGCTTTATACCGGAGGCAGATGAGGCCTGGACGGTATATTTCCCCGACTTCCCGGAAATTCACACAGGCGGCGGTACGTTGGAAGAAGCGACGGAGAACGCCGCCGATGCTCTCAGAATACTGCTGGAAACCATGGTGCGGGGCAACAACGCCGTACCCGAGCCTTCCGGGCTGGCCTCGGCGCGGGAACGGGTCAAGGCAGCCCGGTTGCTTGATGATTTGCCGTATCCTGAAGATGCGGTGTACCAGCTTGTGGCGGCGCCGAGCTTTGACCTGACCCCGGTACGCGTCAATGTATCCATTCCCAGAGCGTCGCTGGCGGTGATTGACGACAAGGCCTCAGCCTACGGTTTTACGCGGTCGGGTTTTCTGACGCACGCCGCGCTGGCCTACCGACAGGAAGACTGACGGCGTTCACGCGGGTGTCGAATCCCCGCCGTACGCTTATGTCGGGATGAATCGGCATTATCTCAGTTGCCCTTATAGTTGATGACTGCAACTATTGCATCTACATATATATTTTCGGCGCGGCGACACGCGCGACCCGAACCGGGGGCACTCATGCCGTGAGCGCGTTTTTTTTCGACATGCACAACTGTCCGGGATTTATGAGCATAACGACACACCGCGTGTTGAGTTCGACTCTGCGCAGGGAAATGGTGAAAGCCGGCATAGACCTCACGGGGGAACAATGGGGGGTACTGGTTTGTCTTTGGAACAAGACGGCGGTGACGCAGGATGAACTGGCTGAAATCGCGTGCGTCGACAAGTCCACCATGAGCCGTGTCCTGTCGCGGATGGAAAAGAACGGACTGATTGCCCGCCGCGCCGACCCTGT
>JAITEY010000075.1 GCA_031281815.1 Desulfovibrio sp.
AAAAGCCCTGGCCCACAAAGGTTTTGCCGTGGTGGAAGTGCTGGTCGGCTGTCCCACCTACTTCGGCCGCAAAAACAAGGTCGGCGATCAGGTGGCGATTATGGAATACTACCGCGACAGCACGGCGCTTCTCGGGTCGTCGAAATTGCGCGAGCGGCCCGAACTCATCCCGCGCGGTATCTTCGTGCAGGAAGAACGCGCCGAATACTGCGCCGAATACGCCCGGATACTGCGCTCAGCCGAGGTCGTATGCTGAGCAGGGCGAAAAATATGAAGGTCTTGCAGTGAGGGGCCGTGCGCGTAGGTACTCGGGAACGCGACTGCGGAGAACAGTATTGCGTAACGTATAATTTTTTGCGTCAGCCCCTGTAGAGGGGTGCAGGGGGAATGATTCCCCCTGCAATCGGCGGCGTATCATCACATGGCAATGTTTCAATGTTCGGCCTTGCGCCTGCTCAGGCCGAGGGTCCGGGGCGGAGCCCCGGCCGCCGGAGGCATAACAATAACGTGTTACACGGCAAGAGGGGCCGGTATGGAAAAGTTCCGTTTTCTGCTGTCCGGGTCAGGCGGTCAGGGGGTCATCAGCATGGCCGTGCTTCTTGCCGAGGCGGCGTCGCTTGAAGAAGGGCTGACGGCGGTGCAGTCGCAGGCTTACGGGCCGGAAGCGCGCGGCGGAGCCACGCGGTCCGACGTGATTATCTCCGACTCGCCCGTTTTTTTCCCAAAGGTGCGTCAGCCGAACATCCTGGTCGCGCTCACCAACGAAGCCGCGGGCAAATACCTGTCCCTGATCCGCCCCGGCGGTCTGTTCCTCTATGATGCCGACCTTGTGCAGCCGGACGGTCGCGTGGACGCCCGGAAGGTCGGGCTGCCCATGTACGCCGTCGTAAAGGAAGCGATCGGGCGCACCGTGGCTTTCAACATCTGCGTACTGGGCGTCCTTCTGGCTCTGACCGGCGCGGTCGGCCCCGACGCCGTACGCAAACGGCTCAAGAGCAATTTCGACTCCGCGCACCACGCCTCCAACAACCGCGCCCTGGACTTGGGCCTGGACCTGGCCGCGCCCTGTTCCCCGTATCCGTGACCGCCGTGACTGTTGCCGCACGCCTCCAACAACCGCGCCCCGGACCCGGGACTGGAGCCGGCCGCGCCCTGTTCCCCGTATCCGTGACCGCCGCTGTCGTTGCAACCGCCGTATCGGCGGCAGCAACAGCCGGCGTGCCGATTCCGGACAATCAACCGCAAAAAAAGGAAAGACCATGCTGCTTTTTTCCGCCAACCTCTCCACGCTGTTTACGGAGTTTCCCTTTCGTGAGCGTTTCAGGGCCGCAAAAGAGGCCGGGTTCCGCTTTGTCGAGGTCCAGTTCCCCTATGATGTCCCAGCGGAGGAACTTGCCTCCCTGCTCAAGGAAAACGGCCTCAGCCCGGTGTTGTTCAACCTGCCCGCCGGTGACTGGGCCGGGGGCGACCGGGGTATCGCCGCCGATCCGGGCCGAGTGGAGGAATTCCGCGCCGGGGTAGCGGCGGCGGCGCGTTACGCGAGCGTCGTGCGCGTGCCTTTCGTGAACTGCCTGGCCGGCAGGATAAACCCCGCCTTCAGTGAGGACGAGCACCGGCGCACCCTGCTCGCCAATCTCGCGTTCGCCGCCGACACCATGCTGCCGCTCAAGGTCTGCGTAAGCGTGGAAAACGTAAACCGTCTGGATGTGCCGGACTTTTACCTGCACCGCACGGACCTTGTTTTTGAAGTGATCGACGAAGTCAACCGCTCCAATGTGCGCATGCAGTACGACATCTATCACGCCCAGCGCAGCGAGGGGGAACTGGTCAACACCCTGCGCAAACGTCTGGACTACATCGGGCACATACAGATTGCCGACAATCCCGGGCGCGGACGGCCGGGCAGCGGCGAGATACATTTCCCCTTTGTGTTCAAGGAACTCGAAAAGCTCGGTTATCAGGGCTGCATCGGCCTGGAATACCTCCCCGGCCCCGATACCGCCGCAAGTCTGGGCTGGGTCAACGATTTCGGATACAGCCTTTCGTAAGACAATGCGTACCGGCGTTTCCGCCGCGGCCGAAACATCAACCAAAGGAAGGTTTACCGTGATTCAGAAACATGCGGAACTCAAAACGGATGTTCACAAGAAATTCAAGGACGGCAAAGGGCAGGTCTTCATGGAGCATTTTCTCGACCTGCATAAATCCAACGGCGCGGGCAGGCTTTTCAGCAAAGTCGTCATCGCTCCCGGCTCCTCCATAGGCCTGCACAAGCACGAAGGCGACTGTGAGGTCTTTTACCTCCTGAAAGGCGAAGCGCTGGTTACCGACAACGGCGCGCCGGTGAAACTCGGCCCCGGCGACGTCGCCTTCTGTCGCGACGGAGAAACGCACGGCATCGAAAACAGCGGGAGCGACGACCTGGAATTCATTGCGGTCATTCTGTTCACAAAGCAGAAAGAAGTCTGACGAAGGCGCGCGGCGCGCATCCGACCGCATTGCCCTATGCCGCCGGGATGTCGCCGATGCGCCCGTCCTGCAGCAGGCAGAAACGGGTGCAGACGCGCCGCAGAAAAGGCAGGTCGTGCGACACCACCAGGGCGGGCAGGCAGCATTCTTCCAAGGCGCGAACCAGCCGTTCGCCGGCATCGTCGTCCAGATCGTTGGTCGGCTCGTCGAGAAAGAGCAGGCGGACGTTCATGACCAGCACACAGGCCAGCGCCGCGAGTTTCCGCTCGCCGCCGGACAGGTTCCGGCCGTTGCGTTCCGCCAGATGCTCCAGCCCTAGGCGGGCGAGCGCCGCATAAGCCGCGCGTTCGGCCTCCGGCTCGGACAGTCCCGTGTTGCACGGCCCGAAGGCCACATCCTCAAGTATGCTGCTGCAGAACAGCATGTCATCGGTGTTTTGCAGCAGATAGCCGAGGGAACGGCGCGCAACGACAAAGTCTTTTTCAGAGGCGCATTCCCTGCCTGCCAAAATGACGCGGCCGCCGTCCGCCTTGATCAACCCCGCGCCTATGTGCAGCAGGGTGCTTTTGCCGCTGCCGTTTTTGCCCGTCAATCCCAGGCGTTCGCCCCTTTCGAGACGCAAGTCGGCCCCGTTGAGCAAGGGAGTGTCTTTGCCCCGGTAGGTGAAACGCAGGTCTTCAACAGCGAAAAGCGGTTCCGCAAACCCCGTCGCGGCGTCCTGCCCTCCCAAGAGTTTTTCCGGCTGTTTCGCCCCCCTCCCTGCGACCTGTCCGCCGAAAGGCTTCTCCGGCTGTTCCGCACTCCCCGTTGCGGCGACCTGTCCGCCGGGATGTTTCGCCGGCTGCGCCGAACAATGCCCGGAAGCCTCTACGCCGGACAACCTCCGCGTCATGCCGGCGCGTCCCCGGCGCGTATTTCTTCGTCCGTCAGGTAGCATGCCGGGTCTTCTGCCCAGATGTCGCCGTAGCGGGCCTCGGCGCGAGCGCGGAAATTGCCGCCGCAGATGCCCAGAAAACGACAGCGCGCGCAGCGTCCGCGCACGCGGGTCTTTTTATCCTTCAAGGCCGCCAGAAGCGGAATCTCCGGATCGTCCCAAATCTGCGAGAAAGGGCGTTCCAGAACATTGCCGAAGCTGTGCAGCCGCCAGAACTGGTCCGCATGCACCTGGCCGTCCCAGGAAATGCAGCCTATGCCCCGGCCGGAACTGTTGCCTTCGTTGTACTGAAGCAACTCGAACACCTCGGCGGCCCGCGCGGGATTTTCGCGTTGCAGGCGCATCCAGATGTAGGGACCGTCGGCATGGTTGTCCACGGTCAGCACTTCTCTGGGTTTGCCCCGGTCGAACAGTTCCCTGGTGCGGTCCATAATCAGGTCGAGCGCGGCGCGGGTTTCGGCATGGTCCAGGTCTTCCTTCATCAGTTGCGAGCCGCGTCCGGAATAGACAAGATGGTAAAAACAGATGCGCGGGATGTCCCGGTCGCGGATGAGGTCGAAAAGCACGGGGATTTCGCCCGCGTTGCGTTTGTTGACGGTGAAACGCAGGCCGACCTTCAGACCTTCCTCACGACAGTGCTCCACGCCTTGCAGGGCCTTGTCGAAGGAACCGCGCGCACGGCGGAAGCGGTCGTGTACCTCGCGGCCTCCGTCCAGGGAGATGCCGACGTAAGAGAGGCCGACGCCTTTGAGTTCGCGGGCTTTTTCCCGGCTTATGAGCGTGCCGTTGGTGGAGATGACGGCGCGCATGCCCCTGGAAACGGCGTATGCGGCGAGTTCCGCGAGGTCGTCGCGCACCAGGGGTTCGCCTCCGGAAAACAGCGTGACCGGCGCGCCGTAGGCGGCGAGGTCGTCAATTACGGCCTTGCCCTGCTCTGTGGAAATCGCGTCGCCGCCGG